>CAZOTP010000467.1:0-2090 GCA_964582655.1 uncultured Pirellulales bacterium
CGAGACGAATGTAATCGTGGGGCGGACGGTGACGATCGATGAACTGATGAACGAGGAAGGATACGAGGCGGTGTTTATCGCCAACGGGGCGGGGTTGCCTACATTTATGAAGGTGCCGGGGGAGAATCTCAAGGGGGTGTATTCTGCGAATGAATATCTGACGCGCGTGAACCTGATGGAGGCGTACAAGGAGGAATCGGATACGCCGATCATCCGGGGCAGGCGGGTGTGCGTGATCGGGGGCGGGAATACGGCGATGGATGCCGTGCGGACGAGCAAGCGGCTGGGGGCGTCGCAGAGCGTGATTGTTTATCGGCGGAGCCGAAAGGAGATGCCGGCGCGGGTGGAGGAAGTGCATCACGCGGAGGAGGAAGGGATTCAGTTCGAGATGCTGACGGCGCCGGTGGAGGTGCTGGGCGATGAGCAGGGGTGGGTGAAGGGTCTGAAGTGCATCCGGATGGAGCTGGGTGAGCCGGATGAATCGGGCCGGCGGCGGCCTGTTCCCAAGCCGGGGTCGGAATTCGTGATGGACTGCGACCTGGTGATCGTGGCGGTGGGGATTAATGCAAATCCGCTGCTGACGCAGGCGACGCCGGGGCTGAAGCTGAACAGGTGGGGGTACATCGAGGCGAACGATGATCTGGCGACGAGCATTCCGGGGGTGTTTGCCGGCGGGGATATCGTGCGCGGGGCGGCGACGGTGATCCTGGCGATGGGCGATGGGAAAAAGGCGGCTAAAAGCATAGACAAATACCTTAGCTCCAAATAGAATGGTTTCCGGCCACCCATTCCATGGAAACCCTATTATGGCTCCGGTAACATTGTTGATTATTGGTGCGGGCAGCCGCGGGACGATTTATTCGGAATACGCCAGGCAGCATCCGGACCTGGCGCAGGTGGTCGGGGTGGCGGAGCCCCGCGATTTTTTCCGGGGGCGGATGGCGGAAGCGTTTTCCATTCCTTCGGAGAGGGTTTTTTGGGACTGGACTAGCGCGGCGGCGAAGGTTCGTTTTGCGGATGCGGTGATTATCGCGACGGGGGACCGGGAGCATGTCGGGCCGGCGGAGGCGTTTGCGAAGCGGGGGTATGCGATGCTGCTGGAAAAACCAATGTCACCGGCTGAGGAGGATTGCCGGAGGATTGTGGAGGCTGTACAGAAGGCGGGGATTCTGTTTGCGGTCTGCCATGTGTTGCGGTACACGCAGCATACGCGGAAGGTGAAGGAGATTCTGGATTCGGGGGCGATTGGGGAGGTGATTTCGATGCAGCATCTGGAGCCGGTGGGGTACTGGCATCAGGCGCATTCGTTTGTGCGGGGGAACTGGCGGAATCAGTCGCAGTCGAGTTTCATGCTGCTGCAGAAATCGTGCCACGATCTGGACTGGATGCTGTATATCATGGGGCGGCGGTGCGAGCGGGTGTCTTCGTTCGGGAGTTTGAGTCATTTTCGAAGGGAGAGCCAGCCGGCGGGCGCGGCGGACCGGTGCCTGGATTGCGGGGCGGAGGCGAATTGTCCGTATTCAGCGAAGAAGATTTATCTGAATCGCGTGAAGGAGGGATTTACCGGCTGGCCTGTGGATGTGATTACGGAAGATTTGACGGAGAAGGGTGTGCTGGAGGCACTGCGGACGGGGCCTTACGGGCGGTGCGTGTATCGCTGCGATAATGACGTGGTGGATCATCAGGTGGTGAACCTGGAATTTGCGGGGGGGCGGACGGCGGCGTTTACAATGACGGCGTTTACGGAAGGGGACCTGCACCGGAATACGCGGATTTTCGGCACGCGGCGACGGCCGGCCACCGCCCCCCCAACACGCGGCAGATCGCCACGCGGGGGCAACTGCGGACGGACGGGAACCAAATCGAGGTGGTTGATTTTCTTACGGATCGAAAGAGCGTGACGGATTTGAATTCCGCTGGCGGGAGCATCCTGGGCGGGCACGGCGGGGGCGATTATGAACTGATGAAGGCGTTTGTTCAGGCGGTGCGGGAAAACGATTCACGGTATATCCTTTCGGGATCGGAGCAGACGCTGCAGAGCCATCGGATGGTATTAGCGGCGGAGCGGGCAAGCATTACCGGGCAGGTGG
>CAZOTP010000468.1:0-2088 GCA_964582655.1 uncultured Pirellulales bacterium
TCGAAACCGTTTCCTACGCCCTTTTCGCTGCATAAAAAATGGCTAAACCACACTGCGGGAGAGATATCCGATTTGCGGCGTGGATGACGTCAATCTTTCGGCGGCGGCGAAGGCGTCGCTGGGGTTGGCGAAACTGGCGGAGGAGTTGAAGCTGGACGCGGTGGCGATCAACGATTTATCGGAGGAACTGCATCGGATCGTGAAGGTTCGGCCGTTTTTATGCGTGCCGGAATTTTTCGAAGCGGGGCGTGTCATGGGGATGGAGGGCGATCTGGCGACGACCAGCGGGATGCGGATTCTGCGGCAGCTTCAGGATGCGCCCGTGATGTACACGGAAATTTTCACGTATGATGAAAGCCTGAATGCCGTGTTGATGGGGCATGCGGGGATGCATGATGTTCGCCTGGCGGGATCGGAGGTGCGGATTACGCCGGATTATGAATACTGCGAAAGCGGGGAGTACAGCGGGGCGTGGATGGAGTTCCGGGGCCGGAGCGGGCGGGTGACGCTGGCGAGTTTTTTCAGCGATACGGACGGATTCAAGGTTGTGACGGCGGGGGGGACATCGCTGGAGGAGGGGCCGGTATTGGAAGGGTTTGCGCATGTTCTGGTGCGGCCGGATGTGCCTCTGGAGAGTTTTTTCGAGCCGATTGTGCGGACGGGGCTGACGCAGCACTGGGTGGTCTGCCATGGCGATGTGCGGGGGCGTTTGGAGAAGATGGCGGGCATGTGCGGCTGGAAGTGCCAGATGGTGGAATGAGACCATGCCGGTCAGGCTGAAGCGTAGGATCTTTTGCCATTCCCGTGATGGGAGGGAACTCCTTCCGGTTTATTCATCGAAGCCGGGGATTGCTTCTATGGCAACCACCCGGACGGAGCAGGAGTCCAGGCCATCGATCCACATCGGGAGCATGGAAATAAAGAAGACCTCTTTGCGGAGCTGATCCAGATGTTCGAGGACCTCCAGAAACAGAATATTTCTGGACATGGCGACGCGGTGAAATTCCAGGTATTGGGGGATATTGGTTTCGATATCGACGCTGTCGGAAAACCCTATGCATTTCACTCCCTTATCGACGAGCCACTGCCCCATATCGGCATTGACATAGGGACGGATTTCGTTTTTCGGGAAGCTGAAGGGGGGTGCATGATGGGGCGTTTCCAGCAGGACGATATCTCCCTGGCGGACGCGTCCGCGGGCGGCATTTTCGAGATGGTCCGGGGTGATTTTCGCCGCGGGTTCAATGTCGGAGATTTTCAGCAAGACGCATCGTCCCATGAACTGGGAGGCGGGATAATCGGATATGCTTTTCTAGGCGGGATCGAAATGTTTGGGAGCTTGCAAGTGAGTCCCCAAGTGACTCATGATGTCGATTTCCGAGAGGTAGCCGCCATCCCGTTCGGACTGATAGAGCCTGATTTGACAACGGCGATTCGTTTGGGAGGGGATCACCTTATGTGTTAAATCGACAATTCGGTAGGGGCCTAGATTTTCCATCGTGCGATATTCTCCCATGACTTTTTCATATGGAATGGGGATTCCTACTGCCATTGGCCCTGTGCGACTCAGTCGGTTCGTTTTGTGACTTCGATGAGGTGGTATCCGAACTGGGTTTTGACGGGACCCTGGACTTTTCCGACTTCGGCGGAGAAGACGACGGTGTCGAATTCTTTGACCATGCGGCCGGGGGAGAATTCGCCCAGATCGCCGCCTCGTCGGCCGGAGGGGCATTTGGAGTGCTGTTTGGCGAGGTCGGCGAAGTCGGCGCCGGCTTCGATTTCAGCCTTGAGGTCGAGGCATTTCTGTTCGTTTTCAACGAGGATGTGACGGGCGGCGGCTTTGGGCATGCGAAATCCTTTCGGAACGTAACCATTAAAAAGGAAAATATAAACATGGCGGTGTCGCCCGCGGCGACAGGTATTTTCATGTACGCCAGTTCCAGCATTATTCCATGTTCGGGTATTGTACGGGTTTGGGCGCAAAAGACCAGGGGAAAATCAGGGGGTTGTGGGATTGTGGAAGCGGAAGGCGTAGATGACGCTGTAGGTAAAGGCGGCGCGGATGGAGACGGTTTTTCCCAGGAGGGG
>CAZOTP010000469.1:0-2085 GCA_964582655.1 uncultured Pirellulales bacterium
ATCATCATCCGTATTTCATGGAGGAGGTGCGGAATCGAAAAACGGAATCGCTAAACGCGGATATTCAGGAAGGGCATCTTTCGACATCACTGTGCCATATGGCGAATGTGTCGCATCGTTTGGGGCGTCCCAGCGGGATTCAGGAGATCGGTTCGTCGCTGTCGTTTAGCGGAAAAATGCAGGAGATGTGGGATCGTTTTCAGTCGCATCTGAAAGCGAATGGGGTGGATTTGAATCGGACGCCTCCCACTCTGGGAGCGAAGTTATCTGTAGATACGGAGCATCAAACCTTTACCGGATTGCTTGCGGAAGAGGCGAACAGGCTTTCACGCCGGATGTATCGCCGGCCTTTTATGATTCCGGAAACGGTTTGAGTGAAAGGCGTGAAAAGGAAATTGCTATGCCATTGCTGAAATCATCTCAGATTGCCGTACAGCTTTATACCCTGCGGAATCAGATGCAGAGTCCAAAGGAGATCGAGCGGATGTTGCTGATAGTGCGGGATATCGGGTATGAAGCGGTGGAGCTGGCCGGGCTGGGAGAGATGGATGTTCGCCAGTGGAAAAAGGTTCTGGATGGGCTGGGATTGAAAGTGTGCAGTATGCACGAGGGCCCCAAGGCTTTGCTGCAAGATGCGGAATCTGTGATCGAGCGAATGAACATCTTACAGTGCCATTTTGTAGCCTATCCGTATCCGCAGGAAGAGGATTTGACAAATAAAGTGAATGTGCTGGACCTGGCCAAACGGCTTGGCCGCGTGGGAGATGTATTTTGCCGACAAGGGAAGACTCTGCTCTATCACAATCACAGTCTGGAGTTTCAGCGAGTAGAAGCAGAACTGGTGCTGGATTTGCTGTATCGGAATACGGGAACAAAACAACTACAGGCCGAATTGGATTCCTATTGGGTTCAGCATGGAGGAGGGGATCCGGCGGAATGGTGCAGAAAAATGGCTGGTCGGCTGCCTGTTCTGCATTTAAAAGATTATGTGATTACCAATCAAAATCAGCCTGCATTTGCGGAAGTGGGGCAGGGGAATCTTCGATGGGATGCGATTTTACCGGCAGCGGTGAAGGCAGGATGCCAGTGGTTTGTGGTGGAGCAGGATACCTGTCCGGGGGATCCGCTGGAGTCGATTCGGAGGAGTCTGGAGTTTCTGCGTAGGCACTTTTGTTAAAGTGAAGTTTGCTTACAGATACTTCAGGGCGATGAATCCCAGAATTAGCAGGATGGTGAATGCCATGCAAAGCCAGTTGAAGTATTTGTCGATGAATGGTTTGATTTTTGGTCCAAAGAGCCAGAACATTCCGGCAACAAGGAAGAAGCGAGCAGAGCGGCTGACAACACCGGCCAGGACGAAGATGGGGAAGTTGATATTAAAGGCGCCGGAGGTGATGGTTATGACCTTGAACGGAATGGGAGTGAAGCCTGCCGTAAAAACAATCCAGAACGAGTACTGATCGTACTGGAGCTTCAATTTCTGGAAAATTTCGGGAGTAAATCCCGGGATATGGTTGAAGAAAAAATGGGCGATGCCGCTGAATTCTCCCGTTGAGGTCCACCAGAGCCAGTGACCAATTCCATACCCGAAGATGGCTCCCAGGACGCTGGCGATGGAGCAGTTGAAGGCAAAGGAAGCCCATTTTATCCGATTTCCCAACGTCAACGGCACCAGCAGGACATCGGGGGGAACCGGGAAAAAACTGGATTCAATGAAGGAGAGGATAAACAGCGCACAGGCACCGTAGGGAGTCTCGGCCCAATGGAGGACCCAGTAGTATAACCTCCTGTGAATATGCCAGTTAGGGTGTTTTTTCGTATTTGATTCAAGGGATTGACTGGGGGGATTTGGGGTATGGGGAGGTTGGAAAGGCGTTTTGGTGTGCGGATTCATGGGGGATGGTATCAATGCCTCAAAGAATATTTATTTGACAATAATACAATTGATTTTACAATATTCCATATTCGAAAATTTGTCAAGCGTTCAAAAAACCAAAAGCTATTCCCGGAAGAAGCAGACATTCATTGAGTTGGTCAATACTTTGAGAGTCATCGGCAATAAAACGGGATCGCAAGATCGCACAC
>CAZOTP010000470.1:0-2072 GCA_964582655.1 uncultured Pirellulales bacterium
CCCTCGGCGGCATCTCCGCGGCGATTTTCGATTGCGCTCAAGCGAAAGGAAAGCCAGACGCTTCGGATTACAGTGGAAGACGCCGGGCACGAGCCGATTTCCGTGCATTCCTCGATTCTGGCGATCACGCGGCAGAGCAAACATCTGGGCGAGCTGATTTCGCATCCGGCGGCGGCGAACGATATGGGGGTGAAGATGCTTTCGCAGGCTCTGGATCAGTTCCTTGTGCAGTCGGCATCCGGATGGGTGCTGCTGTCGGGGTATCCGTGGCTGGGGATGCGAGTCCGGGATGCGCTGCACTGCGTGGGAGGATTGCTGGCGGCGGGGAGGCTGGAGGTGGCGCGGCATGTGGTTCTGCAATGCGCCAGGACGGAGAACCAGGGGCTGCTGGAGGACTGGCTTTACAGCGACCATCCGGAGCGGACCTGCACGGAAAGCTCCCTGCGGCTGTTTCTGGCGGCAAGTATTGTGCGGGAACAGGCGGGGCAGGATGCATTTATGCAGGCGGATGCTGGAGGCAGAACCCTTGCCGAAGTCCTGATTTCCATCTATGAAAGCATTGTGGAAGGACGGTGTGCAGGGGCGAGGCTGGATCCGGAAAGCGGAATGATTTTCAGTCCGGCGGGGTATTCCTGGATGAACACAACGCATCCGCAGGCGACGCCTAGGAGCGGGTATTGCGTGGAAATGCAGGCGCTGTGGTATGAACTGCTTCCTGTCATCGCGGAATTGTATCCGCCCATTGCGGAAGGGGCCTGGGATATCCGCGGGAAGCTAGAGCGATCTTTTGGGGAGATGTTCTGGATCGACAACCGGGGGTATATGGCGGATTTTCTGGCGGCCGAACGGTCGGTTCCGGCGTGTCAGGCGACAGCGGATTCGGCGTTGCGGTTCAATCAGCTTGCCGCGATTCGCAATCAGATGATTCCGCCCGATCAGGCACGAAAGGCGATGGAGATCATCTCCCGAAGGCTTCTGGTTCCCGGAGCGGTTCGCACCCTCAGCGAGGATCCGCTGACCATTCCCCTTCGCATACTGGATGAGCAGGGCAACCTTCTGGGAGATCCGCGGCTGCCCTACTGCGGGACCTGCACAGGCAACGAGCGGAGTCGAAGGCTGGCGTATCACAATGGGACGGCATGGCCCAGCGCGTATCCAGCGTTTATCGAAGTGCGGGCGTCGGTGTATCATTTTTCGGATCTGGCGGTGCGGCAGGCGCTGGCGTTCTTCGAGCCGGTGTGGGCGGCATTGAAATCCGACGGGATCGGGACCCTTTCGGAAATGCGGGATGGAAATTATCCCCATACGGAACGGGGGTGCTTCGCTTACGCACCGGCGGTAGCGGAGGCGCTGCGGGTCTATATGCGGCTGAAGTATCAGCAGGATTTCCGGAGCCATTCGCGGCTTAAGAACGCCAATGAGGGGCCCGTTCCCACACAATAATACAATCGTGAATTCCCCTGTATTTTAATCGTAAAGATACCTTTTCCCCCATTGGATCATATCTTTGGAAGGTTTTTCTGTTTCAGGGCGTGTTCGTATTCGTTGACGAATCGCGTGCCGTTACGGGTATATACGAGAATGGTGATGACAGCCAGAGCGGCGGCGGACCACCAGAGGACCTGGACGCATCGGGGAAAAACGGGAAAGCGAGGGGTAATGTCGGGGGACAGGAGGATGGAGATGACCATGACAAGCTGCAGGGCGGTGGAGAGCTTGCCGGCGAATTGCGGCAGAATGCGGATCTGGCCTGTGATGAAATAGATGAGGATGAAGCCGATGGTGGTCCAGAGGTCTTTGCCGATGATGATGACGACGACGGCGCTGGGAAGTTGGAGGCCGGGGACAGAGGCGGTTCCGGAGGCCAGAAGCAGACAGGAGCAGGTGATGAGGAGCTTGTCGGCGAGGGGATCGAGGAAGGTGCCAAGTTTGGTGATGTCATGGGAGCGGCGGGCGAGCCAGCCATCGAGTGCGTCGCTAAGGGCCATGACGCCGAAGACGGCCAGCGCCGCGTAGCGGGGGATGTGGTTGTATTGGGGGGCGTTCATATTGAGCATGAAGATGTCGAAGGG
>CAZOTP010000471.1:0-2053 GCA_964582655.1 uncultured Pirellulales bacterium
GAAACCGTTTCCTACGCCCTTTTCGCTGCATAAAAAATGGCTAAACCACACATTCTTGTGAGTTTTGGAAAATGAAATTCGTTCCTGGATTGGATAATCATACCCAAAAATGTTTCCGAGAAAAACGGACAGATACAGGAGTTAAAAATGGCACAAATCCGATGGGTACTGGGATTATTCGTTATTAGTAATACTTTACTTGCCGCCGAGCCGGCGGAATGGCAGACCTTCGACCTGGCCAAAAGCGTCTGCCGTGATGACTGGCTGCGGCATCCGGTCTATGGCGATCCTTCGTTTGACAGTTTCGAACATCGCAAGAGCAATCCCGTACATCGCGGCTCGCCGCCGTATGAATGGCCGGTCAACGGATTTTTCCTGCAGGATCAATCCAATAAAGACTGGTATATTTACGTGGGTCATTACCTCAAAAACTACGCGATAGACACTGCCACTCGCTCCCGCAGCTCGATTCTGCACTCCACCGACCGGGGCGAGACATGGCGAGACCTGGGATGGGTATTCCCGCAAAAGGATTTTTGCTTCCAGGGCGAGATTTCGCCGATGAATTCTTCGCCGGATGTACAGGTCACTTATGCCGACGGTTTTTATCATATGGTTTTTGACTGGGGCACGACCGATCTGACATGGGAAAACGCCAACAATCCGGAATACCCGGCCAATGGCGGCGTGGCGCACGCCCGGTCGCCAAATGCCGCGGGGCCCTTCGAAATTTCCCCTGCCGCCCTGGCGACTACCCGCGAACGAACGGCATTAATCGGCAAATATCGCCGTGTGTACGGGCCAAGCCTGATCAAACGCCAAAGCGACTGGCTGCTGCTGACATTAAGCGATTTTGCGCCGTATGGCTGGTCCCTGGTCGGTCAGACGGCAAAACAGCCAGAAGGGCCGTACGAACCGCCGTCACTGCTGCTGCATCCCGAATCGCTGATGTTTTATCCGCCTCTGATCGAGTATTATCCCGTGTTTGTGCAGGAAGGATATATTTACTCGCCGGGCACTTCGGTGGCCTTGAATAGAAACTTCCAAGTCATATACCGCGCCCCCATCGAAAAGGCCCACGAACCGCGGGGTTGGGAATTATATCAATACGGGTCGGTGTGGCATTCGGAAGATGTTGAACATGAATATGACGGAATCTGGGGGCAGACGTTTTCCGGTTTTATCGATGACCAGGGGATGTTTCAGGTGATGTATCCATCCCGCGATTCCCAAGGCAGCGGCACGATCAATCTGGCCAGTCGGCCATGGAACCAGCCCTATCGGGATGGATTGGTTTTTTCAGGACACGAAGGGCCAGGCATCACCTGGCTGCGGTCTGTCAGCCGGATTCGGCAGGCAACGATGGAATTTACGCTGAACGGGAAGATGCGCCTGCTGTGGGGCGGGTCGGCGGTCCTGGGACCGAAAACCGCGACCAGCGGCGCGACGTTGCATTCACTGGCGACGACGAATCAGTATGCGTTGGGATTCGATGGCGACGGCTGGGCGGTGATGCAGTTTGATCGTGACGGGAATCGCAGTGTGATTGCGTCGGGCGAATGCCCGATGAAAGGCCCGCAGCAAATGACGCTGATTTCGGAGCCGGAAACCGGCTCGCTGCAAATCCGCCTTGGCGATAAATCCGTATGGTCCGGCCAGTGTCATTTTAATCGCGGCCCATACGGATTATACATCAACAAGCGTTCGCACTTGAGCGTCAGCCGTTTCGAGGTGGTCGCCCGCCGGGAACCGCAGACTCTGACGTATCTCTATACCGACGCCCTGCTTGGCGCTGCGGCGCCGCCGGAGGATTGGAAGAAAATTCAGTCGCCGGGGTTTCGTTTCGGGCATGGAGTATCGCTTATTCGCAAAGACGCCATCGCCAAATGGAATTTCCGCGGGATGGGCTTTACCCTTTTCGCCCCGAAGCAGAAAGATTTCGGAAAAGCGGAACTGATTTTGGACGGCGAATCTCTCGGGGTGCTGGATTTCTCGGGGGAGGGGGTATCATCGCCGGTGTATAAAAAGAGGATACCCGATGGAAATCACGCCC
>CAZOTP010000472.1:0-2050 GCA_964582655.1 uncultured Pirellulales bacterium
TTATCGGACATGGACAGGCTTTTACATAAAATGGATTTTCTAGTGAACGCTTACTCTTTCCCTCATTATGAAGTCAAGTTGAAAATAAACAAGCCGCTATAAGAACCAGATGGCATTTAACTTCTTATTTCAGTGACACTTAATTGTCGATCCTTTGCGATGCGGTCCGGATTGGACATGGCGGGAAAGGCCCCGTTCACCGACTTGGAACCTTGCGACTGCCATCCAGACGTAGCGATAAAGTGATGTCGGGGAAGTGAGATATTTTATGTTCCTGGACGGCCCTGTCTGACGAGTTTTCAAAGGATTGAGTCCGATTTCGAGACTATCCTAAAATCCAGTCAGCGTCTCTCGCCAGGTCACACAATGTATTGAATTTCGAGATTGAAAATTTTATAATTTGTGCAGGTTTTCATAAATGAGGCATGGAGTGAAGATGAAAAAGCAGTTCAATACGGTTTATCCGTTGGCTTTTTTGATGTTTTTTGCGGGGACATTCCTTGCGGGCAGCGCCCCGGCAACCGTTCCGCTGTCATGCTCATTTTATGTTGCAGGGTATTATCCGGACTACTATTTCGAGCAGTTGCCAATTTCGGAAATCCGATATGACAAGCTGACGGATGTGATTTATTTTTCAATCTATCCCAATCCGGACGGTTCGTTACACGCCGGTGAAATCAATTTGGCTCGTCAGCAGCAGTTGGTACAGATGGCGCATCAAAACAATACAAGAGTTTCGATTTGTGTCGGGGGTTGGGGGCTCTCCGGCAATTTCAGTTCGGTTGCGGCCAATTCCCAAACGCGCGCCGCGTTGATCGCCAATCTTGAGCAGTACTGTCTGACGCATGACCTGGATGGAATTGCACTGGACTGGGAGCCGGTTTCCACCGAGTCAGACAAACTCCACTACACTTCGTTGATTCAGGAATTAAAATTGGCGATGCAGCCGCACGCTTTGACGCTTAGCGTTGCCGTATTTGCCCAGGGAAGTGAATTTCTGACGGCAGCCCTCTCTTCGATAGATCGGCTACATATTATGGCCTATGATATGGGGCGGCCGCATTCGACCTATGAGGATGCTTTGGCGGCTCTGGTACACTGGGAGAACTTCGGATGTTCACGATCGAAAATGGTTCTTGGTTTGCCTTTTTACGGGCGGGATTTTGATATCCATTCCTGGATTTATTATCCGTATCAGGATATTGTCCGGGAGTATGCTCCATCGCCTGATGACGATGAAGCGGCGGGGATCAATTTCAACGGCATCCATACCATAAAGGACAAAACTCAGTACATTCTGCAAAACCGTTATGGCGGAGTTATGATCTGGGATTTGACCAACGACAGCACCGATGCGACATCGCTTTTGACCGCCGTCGCAGAAACAATCCATGCCAATCAATTGCCGGATTTCAACTGTGATCGTATGATTAATATGACCGATTTTGTTTATTTCGTTTCGCAATGGCTTCGGGAAGGGTGCCGTGAAGAGACCCACTGGTGTCAGCGGAGTGATCTGGATTTGTCCGGCAAGGTGGATTTGTCGGACATGGCCCTTTTTTGTGAATACTGGTTAACCGGGGATTGACAGGGACAATGGATTTGTCAGAATATCAAGGTTTCATTGTATTCGGCATGGGGCATCCATTCTTTCCTGTTGCGGCGAATCTCAGCGGATTATGACAAATGACGGCGAACGGAAAACCGGAGAACCCGTAAAAATAGAAAAACGTTCGAAAAACCAATCCGAGGGATTCCGAACCTTATAAGCAACTGGCCGAGGCGGGAATCGAACCCGCACGATCTTTCGATCAGGGGATTTTAAGTCCCCAGCGTCTGCCTATTCCGCCACTCGGCCGGATAGCCGCATCGGATACGGGATGCGGAGGATTCCGGTTTGAAGTATTCCGGGGGATTATTATGGGGATTTGGGTGTTTTTGTCCAGTAAAATCCGGGGGAGATCGGCGGAACGGCCGGGCGGGAAATTGATTGACTGGTCCGGGGAAAGCGGGGAGGATATAATACCAAAAGCAAGAAATATACTCTTTG
>CAZOTP010000473.1:0-2046 GCA_964582655.1 uncultured Pirellulales bacterium
GACATCGTCAAACGTGATAGCTTCGGCGATGATTTTATCCATGTTTAAATTCCATATCTTATTGTAAAATAAAAGGTTACGTTTTTTTAATTGGATGATGTAATCTTCTATAATACTATTGAAAAATTTTCAGGTCAAGGGATTTGGGATTTATGCATAAAAAAAGCCCCGATTGCGTGAATCGGGGCTTTTATAAACGGTATCCAGGAGTTCCTGCACAGCGGATCTGTGAGGTTTTCAGTTTCCGGCGGCAGGGCGGGTGTTGGATTTTCTGGCAGGGGTTTTTGCCGGAGCGGCGCTGCTAGCCGGGGGAGATTGGCTGCCCTGATAAGGTCCGCCGCCTGGGCCTTGCGGAGGCTGCTGCATCTGCTGCATTTGCTGGATGGTGGTGGCGACGAACTGAATCATTTCGTTGGGTATGGCCGTTTTGGCCTTGGCGGCGCCGTTTTCAAAGAGAACGCTGGTTCCAATGACGCCGGGGACCTGGGTAAACATGCTGCCCATCATCATGGCCTGAGGGGGTATATTGGGCTGGGAAAGGATGGTGCGGGCAAAATTACCGATGTGAAGGAAGGCATAGAAATTTGCCTTGGGGTGGAGGGACTGGATGGAAGTCGCGATGGCGGAGTTTTTGTCGAGACCGGGTTTTTCCGATGAGGCGAAATTGAGGAGGGATTCGAGGTTTTCCTTGCCGACGGCAAAAGCCACTCGATTATCGTCAAGTTTGGCCAACTGCTGCTTCATGACGAGAGAGCCGCCCCACTGAGCGGCAAGGGCCTGTTTGGCTTCGGGGGTCATTTGCATGGCGGACATATCCATGGTAATTTCATCATAGGATTTTCCAGCGGCGGTGCCGGCGGCCGCCTGGTAGGCAACGGTAGTTCCGCCGGATTCCATCAGGGATTTGGTCAGGGAGAACAACTGGGGCATAGTTTTGAAGAACTGATCGGAGCCTGCGGTGAAACTGATTCCGGACATTTTCTGGAACATCGATCCTGGAGAGACTTCGGAATAGTAAGCCATAGCGCCGCGTCCTGTCACCATGGCGGGAAGGAGGGATTTGACTTGCTCTGCGTTCTGAGCCGTGAATGTAGCGCCGGTCTGGGGATTGGCGACGGCGGAGGCGAGTATTTCATTGGCGATGAGCTGTATGACTTCCTTGGAGAGATTCATGCTCATGACGAAATTGAAGGGCTGATCGGGCAGAGCGGCAAGGTCCTGAATCCCGGAAGCGGGCTGATTGGCCATGTATTGGGCCAGTTTTGTGCCTGGTTTTGCCTGGACTGCGGATTGAAAGAGGATGGTTTGGGGAGCGATCTGGGCTCCAATGGCCAATTCGTGAAGTTCCCCGAGTCGATCCATGTAGGCTTTCATGATCTGCATCTGGGCGGGATTCTGCTGCATGGCGGGATTATTCATCATTTGGCCGGATATCACGCCTTGCATCATGGGCATGACGGCTTCCAGGTTGATTTTGGCAATGATGTCGCAGGCTTCGAAAACTTCTTTAGCGGGATCAGAGAGGGCGACGCCTCGAGGCATGGATGACATAGAGGCGAGGGTTTCCGGATTTTCCGCGATACAAAGGTATTTGCCGAACGGGGAGGCGCAGGCGTTCTGCCCGGTTTTGGGATTGGGGATCAGCCAGAGGGTGGGATTTTCCGGAGATTTCTGGGCATGGGCGGAGTTGAGAACGGCTTGCGAATCCGTTACGGGAAGGAAAAAAACGGGATTGACCGCCGGGGGCATGCCCACTACGGCGAAACCAGCGGCCTGAGTCTGGTCCAGCCCCGTGATGCCGGTTTGTCCGGCGATCATCTCCTCGATGTTAAACGGTTTGTCCGCAGCGCCGAGACCGACGGTTTTGGCGAATGTGTCGAGCTTTTTTCCCAGTTCATCGAGTCTCTGGGAGGTGACCACGACAACGGCGTCTTTGGGCATTTGCTGGAGAACGGCGGGCACAACGGCAAAAAGCCGCGTGCTGCCAAAGGCTAAAAGAATCATCAAATATACCGCTTGCTTAGTTCGGAACCATTTCATATACTT
>CAZOTP010000474.1:0-2042 GCA_964582655.1 uncultured Pirellulales bacterium
GGAATACCAGTGGGGCAACGAAGAGCAGGGTCCGGCCAAACCGGACCATCACCTCGGCCTGGGCGAAGGCGCCTGGGACTCCGACCGCATGGGCGAAATCCATCTCTACCCCGCTCTGCCCCACCCGGAATCTCACATCCGATACATCCGCACCCTTGGCAAGTACTCCCGACCCGTCATCCTCTCCGAATATGGCATCGGAAGCATGCTCGACGTCATCCGCGGAACACGCTGGTACGAACAGCTCGGGGCCCGCCCCGATCTGCCCGACGCCGCCTTATTTGGCTCCATGGCCGAAAAATTCCAGGCCGACTGGAACAAATGGTCCATGGATCAGGTCTACGCCTTTCCCCAGGACATGCTCCGCGACAGCCAGCGAATTCACACCCGCCAGCGGCTCTTCGGCTTCGACCTGGTCCGATCCAACCCCAACCTTTGCGGATACAACGTTACCGGAATGCTCGACCACAGCATGTGCTGCGAAGGTGTCTGGACCTTCTTTCGCGAATGGAAACCCGGAACAGCCGAAGCCTTGCCCGACGGTTGGGCGCCGCTGCGATGGTGTCTCTTCGTTGATCCCATTCACGCCTGGGCCGGTAAGAAATTTACCGTCGAAGCCGTCCTGGCCAACGAGGATGTCCTTTCGCCCGGCGAGTATCCCGTTACGCTCCGCATTTTTGGGCCTCAGGGCGTGGTTTGGGAGAAAAAGACCAAAGCCGTCCTTCCGAAACCCGGCAAAAATGAAGAGCCGCCCCTGGCGGTATCCGTCTTTAAGTCCGAAATCCGTCTGAACGTTCCTACCGGTGAATATGAACTATCAGCCTACATGGAAAAAGGCGGCGCGCCTTTCGGCGGACGATTGAAATTCCATATTTTCAATCCCGCCGACCTTCCGAAGGTCAAAGCGTCCGTTCGGTTGGTTGGTGTGGACGTGAAAACCGAAAAATGGCTTACGGCCCATGGAATCCAATGCAAGCCGTTCCGGAATGCTCCCGCAACGAAGCGGGAAATTATCCTCGTCGGTAATTCGCCGGCATTAATCGAAGACGATGCTGTGTGGATCAAGCTCGCCGAACACATGGCCCGGGGAAGCTGCGTCATCTTCCTGGCACCGACGATTTTCAAAAAACCGCCGTTCAAACCCAAAGTCGGACGCCTCGAACCCACAGGCTGGCGTGGAATCGGCAGCCGGAGCTTTGAAGTCGCCAATGTTCCCCAGGATGAGTGGGAAATTTATTCCAAGGAATTCTGGGGCTTTTTCGGCTACCAGATGACCGGCCTGCCCGACGATGAATACACCATTGAATTGGGTTTCTGCGAAGGCCAGTGCCCCAACCCCGGTGAACGCGTCTTCGATGTTGCCGTCAATAATCAAAAGGTTCTCAATAACTTCGACATTGTCAAGGAAGCCGGCGCCTGGCGACTCGCGGTCATTAAAACTTTCAAAATCCGTCCCCAACAGGGAAAAATTACCATCGACTTCCTGCAAGGCCCTGCTAATGCTTCCTCGCTAAGCCGGATGAGGATTTTCGACAAGAACCATGATCTGATTGTTGAAGATTTTCCTCTCAAAAACCCTCAAAACGATTCCGATCGTCTGCCGTTGGTCAATAAGGGACGGTGCTATCGTCTCCACGACGATCTGTATCACAAAGAGACCATTGCCAAGAAGCACCCGATTTTCGAAGGCCTGATGAATAACGGCATCATGGACTGGGATTACTACGGTCCGATCAATCCCAAAATGCTCTTCGACGGACAAGACACCCCGGCCGACATCGCCGCCGCCTCGTTTGCCGCCGGAATCCTCGTTAAGGGCGGGTATGCCTCCGGATTGGTGACCGCGTCCTATCCCTTCGGCGCCGGACGATTCATCATCAATTCGCTCCAGATCCTGGAAAACCTCGGAACCCATCCCGCCGCCGACCGGCTGCTGCTCAATATGATCAACTACGCCGCGGGATTCTGCAAAGGAGTGGTACACCCCCTGCCGAATAATTTCCAGGCGCCGCTCAAGGCGCTTGGATACAACGAGTAATACG
>CAZOTP010000475.1:0-2033 GCA_964582655.1 uncultured Pirellulales bacterium
CTCCGCCACCGGCCACGACACCTCATGAATCCATCGAAACCGCTCCGCCTCCGGCCGGTCCCGGTACTGCTCCGCCAGTTCCATCGCCCGCTCCACCATATCCCCCAGTTCCCGGCAGACTTTCTCCCGCCGGTCCGTATATCCCAGATCCACGTGCGTATGATGCAGAATAAAAAGATTTTCAATCATCGTTGTTTCCTTGATACTTCGCGTGGGCCCATTCCAGTTCTTCCCAGCACAGCGGATAGGCGGAAAAAACCGCCGGGCTTCCATTATTTCGACAAGTCGTTTGAATCCGTTTCAAAATCCGCCGCATCGCGGGAATATCCGTCTGCGGATCAACATTCCAGACCGCCAGATCGTCCGCCCCCTCGACAATCGCCCGATCCAGGATTTTTTCAAACTCCTCCAGATTGCCCGTCATGCTCGGAGGGCTGAGCAGTGCCGAAAACTCCACGCCCGGGCAGGTCCGTTTGATGCCGCCGATATCCGATTGAAACGAAGCCTGAACCGACTTCAAGCCGGGCAGCTTTGCATAGGCGCCCATAAATTTGTCCGCCGGGTAATCGCAGTGATGCACCGCGCATTGAACGTTTACTCCGTATGCCTCCTGCGCAAAGCAGGCCTGCCGGCTGTCCCACGCGAGAACCTGCGATTCGTAGGTCGAAGGCCCCATCAGGTCCACATTGCAATTGCTGATCGGCACCACGGGGATCGGACCGAAATGCTCCCAGAGAAACCGAAACCGACTCCGCTCCGGCTCCAGAATGGCCTCAAACAAATCGCTCAGCCGCTGGGGTTCCGTCAGCAAATCCAGATAAAACGCATCGCCGAGAATTCGAAAGGCGTTGTTGCTCACGCTGGCCATATCGATGCAGTACGTCGCTTTGCCGTACAGCGATTCGAGCCGCTGCTTTTCCTTCAAAAGCCATTCCCCTTCCGCATGGCCGGCAATATTCACCGCATGGAAAGACTCCAGCGGCCGAAACCGCGGGTAAAACCCCCACGCCCCGGCATAATCAAATTGCGTTCCAAGAAGTGCGGGGATCAGATCAAATCCGTATCGGATCACGGTTCCCAACTGACTGTTCTGCGGATCGGGGATTTCCTGACCGATTCCAAACTCCCCCAACTGCTCGAATAAAAACCGCTGACGGCCCCTGTACATCGCCTCCAGCTCGGATTGGTTCTTTCGGGCAGGCCTCGCCGCTTTCGCATGGTAATGCGCATCCCACCATTCCGGCATGAAATACAAACTCACCGGAATCGACTTCATCGGCAACAGCCTCCGTATTTCTCCTCCGCCGCCGCCATCGCGAAAATATTCTCGTAAGGCGTCCCCGCGATCACCCCGTCGCCCGATGCCAATATAAATCCACCGCCCGGCGCCGCCGCTTCCAGGCACTCTCTCGCTTCCCGCTCCACATCCGCCGGCGTCCCCCGCAGCAGCGTCTGGTGCGCATGCAGATTGCCCCGGATCGCGAATTGCCTCCCGTACTTCGCCTTGATGACTCCCAAATCCGGCGTATCCCCGCCCGGCGGACGCTCAAACGGCTCCACCAGGTCCGCTCCCGCCGCCGCGATCAAGTCCAACAAATCCCCGCACTTTCCGTGCTGATGCAGGTGCAGCAGTCTTCCCTGCCGGTGCACCGCCTCCGCAACCGCCCGAATCACAGGCACATCCCACTGCTTGTACATCGAGGGGCTGATAATCCCGGCGGTCGAATACCCATTATCCACCAGCAGAATCCGGGCATCCGTCTCCTGCATGATTCTCTCGGAAATCTTCACGATTCGGGAAATAAATTGTTTCTGCAGGTCCAGAAACAAGCCTTCATGATCCAGCATCGCCAGGACCGCTTCTCCCGCTCCCCCCTCGATATGACTGGCGACAAAATTGAAAAACAAAGGCCCCGCATACGCTGTTACCACCCCCTCCTGCCCCACTCCCTCCACCGCCCGCGCAATCGCCCGAAAAGCCATCGTTGCCGGATCGCTCAAAAAAAGCTCCTCGAACGCCGGCAGATCCTCCG
>CAZOTP010000476.1:0-2032 GCA_964582655.1 uncultured Pirellulales bacterium
GCTGCTTTCTAATTTGCTGGCGACGAATAATGGAGTTTTGTTAGAGTGCCTTAATCAGACATTTGGTATAAAAGAATTTGTATAGCCGGATTTGATTTTTATGGAATTTTGTGCGATGATATATATGGATCGACCGTAAGTCTGATAAGCAGGATTTTAAGCAATGGCCGAGCTGATAAATAAAAATCTTGCGGAATTGCTGAAACAGGCAAAATACGCTCCCGAAAAGCAGCGATTGCTCCAACTCGATGCCTGTGAAGCGTTTATGCGACTAATTCGACCCGGAAAATCCTATCCTTTCGATTTTATAACCTTCCACATCACCGGGTATCATCCTAAGTCAAGTGTTACTAGCGAGTTAATACCCTATCAAACGCTTCTTTCGGACATCCCCGCCTATTGCAGGCATCTGAGCAGAACAATAAACCTCTGGTCCATTGATATACCCCAAAAGGTATATACCACGGCGGATATTTGTAAACGATTTAGAATTTGTGAAAAAACTCTCAACCGCTGGCAGAAACAGGGACTTCTTTCCCGATATATCCGTTTTGAAGACGGTCGAATCCGCCTGGGCTTCCTTGCCAGCAGTATAAATTTCTTCCTCCGGAAAAATCGCCAGAGAGTTGAGCAAAGCACCCTCTTCTCCCGGCTTTCCGACACCGAACGACAGGCCATTCTCAAACGACTGTACAAATGGTCCCGACGCTGTCCCGGGCATAGGAACCCGGCAATCCGGAGAACCGCTAAAAAATTTCATCGCTCCGTCGAAACCATTCGAACCCTCCTGCAGCAGCACAATGCCCTTGTCTCTCAGGAAAAAGATACCGCCCTTCCGCTTATCGGATTTATCAAACGGGCCGAAACCGCCGACCGCCCGCTCTGCGAAGAAATTTGTACCCGGTACATGCGGCAAATCTCCGTTGAATCCCTGGCCCGCCAGTACAATCG
The DNA here is from genome assembly GCA_964582655.1 of uncultured Pirellulales bacterium. Lineage (GTDB taxonomy): Bacteria > Planctomycetota > Phycisphaerae > Sedimentisphaerales > SM23-30 > CAZOTP01. The sequence goes on from CAZOTP010000476.1 coordinate 952, forward strand.
CAGCCGATCCAACATTTACCGTGCCATCAACCTGGGAATGCTCTGGAAACTCCAGAGTAAAGAGATTGAAACGGTCGAAAGCGAAGAATTCCACATCCTGCCTAAAGAAAAATTTCTGAACGAGCCTCGCGGCCTCTTCACCCGAATGCACAATGCGTCGGACATTCTCCGTTCAGGACTGTCTCAGGGAGAGAATCCCCCGCAGGGTTCCGCACAGGAAACCATTCGTAAACCGAACATAACTAGAGCAGGGAATCGTCCCGCCGATGAAATTGACGCCTATTACCGCCAGATCTCCCAGGTCGATGTATTGACCGCCGAGCAGGAACGATTTTTATTCCGCAAGTTCAATTATCTCAAATATCTGGCCCGGCAAGAAATTCGCAGCCTCGACTGGACCGATCCTTCGGGCCGTCAGATTCGAACCATCCGCAGGTATGTAATGGAAGCCGAATCCATCAAACACTTCCTGATTCGAAGCAACCTCCGGCTGGTCGTCAGCATCGCCAGGAAACACACCCGAAACGAACAGGAAATGCCCGAACTGGTCAGCGAAGGGAATTTGGCCATTCTAAACGCCGTCGAAAAATTCAACTACGAGCGAGGCGTAAAATTCTCCACCTACGCGACTTGGGCGGTCATGAAACGCTTTGCCGGCCTTCGCCGAAGCGCCGTGCGTTCCGCGGAAGGATACATCGAATCGGACATCCTTGAAACCCTCGCCGACAAACGCTATGCCGAACCCCGCATCTCCGCCATCGAAGCTGCTGAAAGCAGCCTCCGACATATTATTGACAAGATTCTCGATCACCGCGAAAAACAGGTGGTCTTCTCCCATTACGGCATGCAGGAAACTCCCGTCAGCAGCGAACCCGCCCACCAGAGCCTCAGCCAGATCGCCCAATGGATGGGCCTAAGCAAAGAACGCGTCCGTCAGATCGAATTGTCCGCTTTGCAGAAACTTCGCTCCGTTTTAAGCCGCGAACAATTCGAGATCCTCGCTCCGGCCTACGAGCGGTAATTCCCTTTTGGCGATGAAAAAATATTCGCTCAGAATTCACCCAAACCATCCAGAAATGTT
>CAZOTP010000477.1:0-2028 GCA_964582655.1 uncultured Pirellulales bacterium
TTCTCCCGGCATTCCCAAGTCGGCTCGCCTGTCCCGAAAAATCCCGTCTCATCCCTCTGTCCCGCTGCCGCCGCCGGGGAAATTCCATACAGAATCCCCGCAATAAGCACCAGCATTCGCATGAAAGAACTCCTGCTTAAAAGAGATAGAATCAAAATCTTTTTCCCAGTTCCGGGTCCTCATCTTCTTTGTCAATTCGTTGGATTTCATTAGTGAATGCTCCTGTCGCCGCGGGGCTGCCCGGCGCGGGAACAATTTCGATTCCTTTTGCATCATCATGGACTCGAACGCCAATCGCCCAAATCGCCTGGGTTCGTGCATCCGCCGGCTTATGTCCGCCGGAATGATTATACACCAGATATACCTCACCATTGGGAAGCAGCATCGGATGAGAGTATCCATATACGCTCGGGTCCACCGAATATCCGTAGGACTCGCCCGGCCCGTACCAGGTTTGCCCCCCATCGGGACTTAAAATAACGCGAAGGCGCTTCTGGGTATAGGAACCGTGAAAACACGCCAACACTCCGTTTGGCAGCGATAAAAGATGCGGGTCGAAAAGTCGTACGCCGGTCGAAACGGGCTGTGTCCAGGTTCGTCCGCCGTCCCTGGACCAGCAGATATCCCCTTCCTCGCGCATCATCATCACCAATCGCCCATCCAGCAGTTGGGCAACGGTTGGCTCATATAAATTATGCTTCGCAGTTACCGTCGCTGCTTGTTCAAACGTTCGACCTTCATCCTCGGAGCGATACACAAAAATCAGATTCTTTTCGCCGCATGATTCTTCCCGTCCTTCTGAAACCCATACAACCGAGCCATCGAAGAGCTGGATCGCCGGACCCGCGCTAAAACCGCTTCCTTTACCCGGAGAAGACATAGGTTTGGACCACGTTTTGCCTCCATCCTCGCTGCGCATCCACCTGGCCCCTGCCGAAACGCGGGGATCATCGGGCAGCCAGCCATAGGTGAAGAACATGCACAATTGGGTTCCGTCCTTCAATTCCAGAATCGTCGGATGACGATCATCCAGCTCGGTATCGATGAGCGTCTCCGGTTTAGACCAGCTCTGTCCCTCATCATCCGAAAACATCACATGGGCGCGGCCGCCGCGGGGACTCGGGATTTTCGGCCGGCCAATCTGATCCCACGATAAAATTTGCTCGTATATCTCCGGATTTTTCAAACGCAGGGATTCACAAATTTCCTCCGTCCACGGAAAACTGGCATGCCAGCTCCCCGATGTAAAAGCAACCGCCCATCGGCCGGATTTCAGCCGCGTCACACTGGACCAACCCACGAATCCGTTATACCCGTCATACTCCCTGGGCTGATTATGCCATGGCCCCACCAGCATCCGGCGACAGATTCGGAATCGATGTTCGTCCGGTTCGCTACCTGCTACCTGTAACCTTGTAAATAAAGAGGTCTGGTTTGAATCTTCATTCGACTTTGCGGCTTTCTCTTCGGAGTGTGCGATGCTGGAAAACAATACAACAGTGGATAAACAATTCAAAAAAAGATTTTTGTGAAAATTCATCGGTAGCCTCCTGCTGCTAATTCGGCAAAGAGAAGAACTCCAGAATAAAAATGTTTGTATGCGTTCACGCAATTTTAGGTAAACAAGCTGTTTGTATTAACAACGGAGACGGAAGGCTGTTCAGATGACAGCGGCAGGCTTCGCGCAAATACTCAATCAGGCTACGGCCCTGCAGGCGGCAGGCGGCGCCTACGCTGAGAATCCGCGCCGCATATCGCGCTCCAGAATCGCTTTGTGTATCAAAGCTGCCTTTGCGCCACAGGACAACCTGTCGCTCCGCATGTTCTGCGGCGTTGTTGGTCAGCTCCACCCGCGATCCACTGTACGCATGGAAATATACGCATGAAATAAACCTCATTGCTGGATTCTTATAAACTTCCACGGTTCTCTGCCATCAGCAAACGAGCCTGATTATATACGATGGGCCCCGATTCTGCAACCGTTCTTATCGCAATTCCGCTTCCAAGGCATGGTTATATAATGGTTGG
>CAZOTP010000478.1:0-2023 GCA_964582655.1 uncultured Pirellulales bacterium
GCCCAGAACACCTGCTTGTGCATGGAAAATCCCCGGATCGCCGGGGCGGCGCTGAATCCGCATGCCGGCGAGGCCGGTCAGTTCGGAGATGAGGAACTTCGTATTATCAAACCGGCGGTGCTGATGGCACAGGAAGCGGGGATTAATGTTTCCGGGCCTTATCCGCCGGATACTCTGTTTCATATGGCCCTGGACGGCCGGTTTGATGCGATTGTCGCGATGTATCACGATCAGGGATTGATCCCGCTGAAGATGCTGGCATTTGACCGGGCGGTGAATGTAACGGTGGGCCTTCCCATTATCCGCACCAGTCCGGATCACGGCACGGCGTTCGATATTGTCGGGAAAAACATCGCCAACGTAGAAAGCATGAAAGCCGCCGTCCGGCTGGCATGCGACATGGCGGAAGTAAAACGAAAAATCAAACCCACGGTCACGGATCCATCGCCGTTTGAATAAGCAACGAAAAGTTCCATGAGCTGTTCCGGATTCAAAATTCTGTAATCTTGAAAAGGCGGTCCCATGAAAAAACAGAAATATTTCTCCTTTTCAGCTTCCTTTCTACTCGTCCGGTTATCCTTTGCCGGTTTTGCATTTCTCTGTCTCCCGCCGGAAGCAAAAGCGGAGAATAACGATCGGTTGGAAGCCCTGCGGGCTTCGTATCAGGGACCTGAAGTAAAGAATCGCCAACAGATTCAGGAATACACCGGCGCCGGGGCGGCGGATCGGATCGTCAGTCACTGGCAGAAAAAAGGATTCGTTCTGAATTATGAGCAATTGTCTGCCAATTATGCCGAAGGGGTGGACTTTCAGTTGCGCCGGGAGCAGGTTCTCCTCTGTCCGCAAACGGCCGAGTATCTGTACGGCGAGTTTACGCCGACAAAGGTGTCTTACCGGCGGGGATCCCGGCCTCAACTGGAAAAGATAGTTGAAAACATTACGGGTTCTCTTTCAAGCGATCAGGACAAGGCGCTGGCTCTGATGCGATTCTGCCGGGATTTGAAGAAGAAAGAGGCCATCCCGGTGGGACCCGGTTATATCTACGGAGGAACCGAAGAGTATCTTATCGAGCACGGAACAGATTTGTGCGAGGTGCTGGGACGGCTGTTCGTGGGGCTTTGTGAAATCGCGGGGATTCCGGCCCGGATTGTGATGCACGACATCGGCGGACACATCACCGCCGAAGCGTACCTGGACGGGCACTGGGGCTATATCGATCCCAAGCTGGGACTGTATTTCCAAAAACCCGACGGCACGCTGGCCTCGGTGTGGGACCTCTGGCTGAATCCGGCTCTTCTGCGGGCGCAGACCGACTCGGTGAAAGCGGATATCGGGGGTTCCCTGAGCTGGGAGCAGCGAATCGAAAACTGCGAGAAAAAATATTTTCACATCCTCGAAGTCAACGGCTTTGAAAATTACAGTCTGAACGATTCGGCCCGTTATTCGTACGGTACGCTGAGCTGGGAGGAGGCGGTTGCCGCCGGTCTGTACCGTATCAACGAAGTCTATAAGGCCGTGGCGGATCATGTCTTTGGGCTTGCGCCGGAATCTCGAATCGAGCGTTATTTCTGGACGGAGCGGCCTCTGCCTAAAAAAACCATAGCCTATCGCCACGACGGATTTTCCCCGTGGGTGATGAAACCTCCCATTACTCCGGAGATGGTGAACCGGCGGCTTGTCGATTGTTTTACCGGAACCAATGTCGATACGCTGGTGTGGGGCCTGGGGCCGGGGAGCGTGTTCTGCTTCGAAACGAAAATCGGGGAAATTTTCGGAACCGCGATTACCGATGTCCAGTGGAAGGAACTGATGCGTGATCTGGACCGCAACGCCTATGAAAACATCCAGTCCCTCATTCAAAGCGGCCATCCCCCCCTGCGGCTGGTCACGGACCGCAGCCATGAAAAAGGACTAAAAATCTATGCCCGGCTGGAAATGAATCACGAATACGGCCCGGTATCGCCGACCAATTTTACCTGGGTGGGGTTCGTGGGCCGCGTTAAATAAACTCACCCGGAATATC
>CAZOTP010000479.1:0-2018 GCA_964582655.1 uncultured Pirellulales bacterium
GTTTGTCGGGGTATGCAGCCGCCCGACCCCCGTATGCCCGTCCTTGGAGCCGGCGACAGCCTCCCGTGCCGATCAGATCAAAAGCCTCCGGTTTGGGATGTTTGTCTGCTGGTCCCTGAGCACTTTTTCCGGGCATGAGTGGACCCGGGGGGTAACGGACCCGGCCTTTTTTAACCCGACCGGCTGTGATGTGGACCAGTGGGTTCGGACCGCTAAGGACGCCCAAATGGGGTACATTCTGTTCCTGGCGAAACATCACGACGGCTTCTGCCTGTGGAGCACGGAAACCACCGATTTCAATGTGACCAACAGCCCCCTCCGGCGGGATGTGCTTGCCGAGCTTCGAAAGGCTTGCGACAGATATGGCATCAAGCTGGCGCTGTATTTTTCGGAAGGGGACTGGACCTGGATTCGGGATCCGCTGCCGGCGGACGGTCTGGTTCCGGGGAGCGCGAACTGGAAGCATCCAGTCTGGCGATCCAGTCGAAATAGCGAATTGAAAAAAGCGCAGTTGAAGGAGTTGTGCACGAAGTACGGTCCTATCGAATTTTTTTGGATGGATCACGCTATCGGCGACGGCGGTCTGGATCACGAACAAACCGAGAACTGGATTCATCAGTTTCAGCCGGGTTGTTTTGTCGGATTCAATCACGGCGAACCCGCCGGTTCGCTGTGTCTGAGAGAAATGGGGACGCCGGGACCACTGGGCGATGCCGCGGCTTCCCGGTACAATAAAGAAGCCGAAGCGAATTACAAAAACTATCTGGTGGCGGAGTTCACCTATCCGATTCAGCCCGAATGTGTCAAAGGAGCGCAGTGGTTTTACTCCCATCCGGAGAATGAAGACGTCTGCCACGAGGCGGAAAAAATTTACCGTGATTATCTCGGCGCCGTTCGCTATGGAAATATCTTTTCGCTGGATGTCGGCCCGCGTCCCGACGGACAATTGCGGGATATCGATGTACAAACGCTCAACAAGGTTGGTCAGTACATTCGCGGGGAACGAACTTTGCCCGCGGATCCAAGATCCTGAATTCTCCCTCTTGCCGAAGGAATTATGGAATGACATTGAATCTGCCCCCTCTGGATGTGTTTGTTCTGGTTGCGTATTTGGTCTTGATTGTAGGCATCGGCTGCTGGGCCGGAATTCGATCCAATCGCAGAAATGAGGGAAAAGACTATTTTCTTGCCGGAAACCGGCTCCGCTGGCCGATGATCGGCCTGGCGCTGTTTTCCACCAATATCTCGACGATTCATCTGGTCAGTCAGGCGCAGGAGGGATATATGAACGGCCTGGCCTACGGAAATTTCGAGTGGATGGCGCTGCTGCTGATTGTGCTGGCGCTGTTCTTCGCCCCGTTTTATATCCGCTCGGGCGTCTCCACGCTGCCGGATTTTCTGGAACGCCGCTACAACCGATTCTGCCGCGACTGGCTGGCGTTCCTCTCGATTGTGTCGGCGATTTTTATCCACATTGGATTTACGCTCTACACCGGCGCTGTTGTTCTGCAGGGTTTGTTCGGAATTCCGATTATGGTCAGCATTGTCGGGGCGGCGCTGCTCACGGGAATCTATACCATTCTTGGCGGATTGTTCGCCGTTGTCGTCACGGAATCTATTCAAACGGTCATTCTTCTGATCGGCGCGATTCTGATCACCGCCATCGCCTATGTGAAAGCGGGCGGCTGGGCCGGCCTGGCCGAATCCGTAGAGCCGGTCAAGCTCACCCTCCTTCGGACCCAAAGCGATCCCTGCAATCTGCCCTGGTATTCGGTTATTCTGGGGTATCCCGTCATCGGATTGTGGTACTGGTGCGCCGACCAGACCATCGTGCAGCGGGTCCTCGGCGCCAGGGATGAAAATCATGCGCGTGTCGGGGCGCTCTTTGCGGGATTCATCAAAATCCTGCCGGTTTTTATTTTTGTGCTCCCCGGCACGCTGTGTTTGGCGCTGATTCGGCAGGGAAAACTCCCGCCGCTGGATGAATCCAAAAACACCTATGCGTTTCTCATTACTCA
>CAZOTP010000480.1:0-2007 GCA_964582655.1 uncultured Pirellulales bacterium
AAAACCGCGCACAGAATCTGGCCCTTCCCGCTTACGTAATAAAAATACCTGCCGTTGATTTCCCGTACTTTCAAACTCGCGAAATCATCCCCCAGATTGTCTCCGGGCATATAATCCGTCGCCAGGTTCAAAATGCCTGGTTGCCCCATGCCGGGCCCCATTCCCATTTCCATCTCCCGCCTTTCTCCTCCGCGAGCCATCGACTCAGGTCCCGGAGGACCGCCAGGCACTCCGGCACCGGGCCCCGCCGAGGGCTGTTCGATTGTCCATTTTCCGGTTCGCGACGGAGACATGCGCATTCCCGGATTTGCCGGAAAAACCGGCGATACGTCAGAAGACGCGATCTCCTTTTTTGTCGCGGGAGTTATTGTTCCAAGGGCAACGCTTTTTCCGGATTGCCGGGTCTTCAGTGTCGATTTTGCCTTGCCGTAGTTTTCATGGCACAAAGACAATGTAATCAGCGTATCGGTAACATCCGGATTTGCCGCGTCCACCTGCCAGGCTTTTTCACTCATCTTCAACGCTTCCTGACTGTCTCCGCTGTAATGCGCCAGATACGCCTGGATAAGATGCAGGTACGCTTTGGGCCGTTTTTCCAGCCGCCCCTGATACGGATTGATTTTCTTCAATTCTTCCCGGATTGTATCCACATCCTCTTTCCAGAGAGGTTGGCATCGGCTGACATATTCATCCAGAATCCGCGTTGCGATTTTCTCGATTTGGTCAGACGCTTTCATCACTTCCGGATCCAATACCCCCGCGCCCATGCCGCCGCCTTCCCGCATCGGCTGGCCGTTCACCAAAGCGGCGGAGCCGAACAACACATATGCCGTCATCAGCATCGCCGCCAGACGTACATGCCAGATGCCTTCTTGTCGTTTTCCTGCAAACATCGTCATTCTCCATTTCACGGGTCATTCGTTCATATTTTTTATTCACCCCGGCTCTATTCTAAGGTTTTTTCCCCGATTGACAATACCGGAATCTGCTTTTTTAAGAGACACCGTAATCAATGAAAGGACAGGAACTTACGAAAAAGATAGGACCGTCCAAAAAAATCTTCGCCGGATTGGGAAAATTTCCCCGCAACTCTCGCCCGAACCGATGAGTCTGGATTACAGACCGTTGGCTTGCGGTGTAAAAGCCGATGCCGTCAGTCCCACATTGAGTTTCAAATCCTGAAATTGATACTGGCTCACTAGATCACCCCGCCAGTCGTCGGAGGCTAGGGAAATCGGCAGGGCGTATTCCGCATCAAAATCCATCACCGGCCGGGCATACGGATACTCCGCATGAGGCGGAAGCAGACGCTCAATGCTCACGCATGGCCGCCCCAGAACCGTCGTCTGGCCCACGTAAACCGTCTGAAGTTCCTGATTCTTCTTCGCCAGTTCATACACGCTCAGAATGCTTTCCATGGATCGGTAAAAGCCGAATTGATCGCAGGTCCGCCGGCTGGTCTTCCGCACCTGCTCATCCTGCGGGCTCCGTTTTACCGATTTAATCCAGCTTAATAATCCGGAAGGATGAACCACCATCTGGTTGTCATTCTGTCCCTCCACATACAGCAGTTTGTCGATTTTCCCCGCGTTTTCCAGCCATTGCATATAGACCGAAAACGGCTCATCCTTGAATTTGACCGAAATCGTCTCCTGCTTTTGAAGTTTCCCGTTGATGCGCTCCTGTTTCAGCAGCGTCACGGTGAAATCCTGCACATTCTTGTCGTATTGGTCCATCGCCCATTTCAACAAAGCAATATGATCGCTCTGGGCAAGCTGAACCAGACGGTCCTTTGTGCTGAGAACTCCCGGAAGCTCATACCGGCTGGCATTGGCAACCGCCAAAACTTCCACAGTCCCCGTTTTCTTTTCTTCCCCGACGACTCCCTGATAGAGGAAAATCAAGACCAACGAACCCACTAGAAACCTTGGCAGCCAGTTCGATTGAGCCAGCCTGTATAGTGTTCGCATGTTTTGTTCCTGTGTTGAATTAATACATTCGGTAATC
>CAZOTP010000481.1:0-1988 GCA_964582655.1 uncultured Pirellulales bacterium
ATCCGCTCCCGGGAGAGCTCCCAGGCGGTGAGCCTGGCCCCCTGCAGCACGGGCCGGGTCTCATCCACATAGACGTGAAGCTCCTTGCCCTCCTCCCGGGCCGCCCGGAGGACCCCCAGGGCCGTGCCGTAGCCGGCGGTCGCCAGGGCCCCGGCATTGCAGTGGGTGAGCACCCGGGCCCCGTCGGGGATCAGGGCGCTCCCGTGCCGGCCCAGCTGCCGGTTGAATCACGGTCACTTTCGGAGCGGGTTCCTCGTCCGGCATGATTCGCTTGGTCAAAAGATCGTAAATTCGTTCCTGCAGCGCCGCCAGGGTCGGATCGCGATAGTCCCTGGGATATGGAAGCGGATTGTCCAGGACCGAAAGCACCTTTCCCGGAATATTCCCAAGAATTACAATTTTCGTCGCCAGCCAAACAACTTCCTTGATATCGTGGCTTACCATGAAAATACTCTTGGGATTCTTGTCCTCATCCATCCATATATTGATCAACTCGCTTCGGAGGTTTTCCGCCGTAAGGGCGTCTACCTGGCTGAAGGGTTCGTCCAGGCAAAGGATTTCAGGCTCGACCACCAGTGCCCTGGCGATGCTGACCCGCTGTTTCATTCCACCCGACATTTCCCGCGGATAACTGTCTTCAAAACCTTCAAGGCCGATCAGGTCGATAATCTGCCGCACGCGTTTCCGCTGCTGATCGGAGGAAAGGTTCAGCCCCTTGAGTGCTTCGGCAATGTTTTCTTCCGCCGTCATCCACGGAAACAGTGCAAACGACTGAAAAACCACCGATACACCAGGATTGATTGTTCGAATCTGGTTACCCTGATAGTAAACCTCGCCTTTTGTCGGCGTGATCAGCCCGGTCAAAATTCGGAGCAGCGTCGTCTTGCCGCATCCCGATGGACCCAGCAGGGAAACAATTTCCCCTTCGCGAACCTGCAGGTTGATATCGTCCAAAACTTTCAGGTCCCGTCCTCCCGGCAGGTCGAAAACCATATCCACGTGCCGCAGCTCCGTGATAATATTTCCATTTTTTCCGTTTTGGATCGCCATATTTATTGTTCAACGAATAACTTTCATTCGCCTTTCTGAACAGGGGTTCCCAGATAATCCGATTGATCGCCACCACGACTACAACCATCACCAAAACGCAGGCAGTCAATGTTTCCAGCTGCCGATGTACTGCACTCATTGTAATCATAGCACCCAAACCGGTCGCGACCAAGTCTTTATTCGGCAAAGGCACATATTCCGCGACGATCGAGGCGTTCCACGCCCCGCCGGCCAGAGTAATCCATCCTGTCACGAGCGATGGAAATGCCGCAGGCAGGTACAATTTCCACCACTGCCTCCGGCGGGACAGGCCGTAGATTTTCGCCGTTTCGATCAGCTCATATGGAATGGTGGACGCCCCGGCGGTCGCGTTGAACAGCATGTACCATTGTGTTCCGATCGTCAGCAGGATTATCGATCCGAATTCCATCGGAATGCCGGCATCCACCAGATACTTGGCAATGAGCGGAAAAATCATCGGGGCGGGAAACGACGCCAGTATCTGGATGATCGGCTGGGCCACTCGGGAAAGCCTGGGCTTGAGGCCGACGAGGATTCCGAATGGAATCGTCCAGAGGCTGGAGATTACCAGAGTCGCAAAAATCCTAATAAAACTCAGGCTCGTTCCGATTCCAATCTGTTTCCATTGCCGATTGGGGACACCGGAAAGGAATTTTCCCAACTGGAGGCTTCCATAGGCCAAACAAATTGCCAAAACCGCCAGAAGTATATATCCAGCCAGTTTCCCAATCTGCCGGAACCATTGTTTATGAGATTCGCGTAAAAAGGAGCGCCGACCGATCTTGGAAACCGATAGAATTTTTGCACGCGTTCTTTGCAGGCCGATTTCCTGGACCGTTTCTGCCATGCGGGTCAGATAGTTCAACACCGCTGACTGCCGCAGCACATTGAGGACCAGTGACTCTGTGGTCTCGGCC
>CAZOTP010000482.1:0-1986 GCA_964582655.1 uncultured Pirellulales bacterium
CCGCCCATCCCGTCCATTCCGAATATCCCTTTGTCCTCGGCAAAAACCAGGTTGAATCCTACCTCGGTCTGGACATCTCGCCCGCCATGGTCCAGCAGGGCCAAATCAACTACGCCAATAAATCCTTTGTTCGTTTTCAGGAAGCGGATTTGTCGGATGGCTTTCCCCTGATGCAGGAACCTCCCTTTGATATCTACTTTTCCTCCTACTGCTCCCTCTCGCACCTTACCGCCGACGAACTCGAACAACTCGCCTCACAAATTTTTTTCCACGCCCAATCCGGCAGCGTCGTGGTCTTCGACCTGCATGGCCGCTTTTCCCCCGAATGGCCTCTCTACTGGTCCCGGGACAATTCCCGGCCCCTCGGTTACAACATGGCCTACCTCCACCCGCCTGACCGGCAGGACCCCGCCCAGGTCGAATGGTTCGATGTCACCTACTGGTCCCCCGCGGAACTCACGCAGCTTATCTCCCGCGCCGCCGTCACCGCCGGAAAATCCGTCCAAATCGTCTCCCTCAAGGATCGCTCCATCCTCATCGGTCGCCACATGGACACCGCCTCCTTCAAACCCGTCCGGTTCAAAATCCGGGAACAGGTCAACCGCCTTTTCGATCGCGATTACCGGGGAGACCTCTCGAACCTGCGGATCCGTCTGGATTTCCTGAACGACTCCGCCCCGCACCATCCCCTCGCCATGGAACGCATAACGCTGTACCACGCCCAGTGGAACGCCGTCGTGGACATCATGGAAGCCCTGATGAAAACCGACAATTCCCGCGTTCGCGAACTCATTGAAACCAGCTCGGCCGAACTCGCCGACGAACTCAAAATGCTCGCCTGGCTCTACCGAAACGCCGACCGCTTTCCCGTCGTCGATTTCTGGGCCAGCGTCATGGGCCCACAGGTCGCCTGCGTCCTGCGAAACCTTGAAATGCGGCTTTCCCCAGCCCTCGGCTGCGGCCACAGCATCCTCGGCATCGTCCAAATCGAATAACCCCCCTACACCACGCCCACCCGGTTCAAACACTCCCGCCTCAATAGCACCGCCGATCGTCCGACCGCGGGTCATTCACCGCCGTTTGCCCGCTGTTCCGTTTCCCCAGGATGCAGTCCTTCCGATATTTCCCGCTGGCGTCATAATACGTCTTGCGGGTATCCACCAGATTCACCATCACCCCCGCCCGGTGCTTCGCCATCCGCTCCCCGATCCGCCCGTCCGGCCGGATGAACAAACTCGGCCACGCATCCGGCGTCGTCGAATTGTTCGCCGAAATGAACATATGATTCATCCCTGCGTGGGCCTGCAGCGTCGCCGGCATAATGATCGGATGCACCGCCGTCTTCTTCATCGAGGCATTATGAAACGAATGGAACACCACCTGCACATCCTCCATCGCGTAATCCCTGTACAGCTCCGGAAAGCGAGCATCAAAACAGATTAGCGCCCCGCACCGCACCCCGTGAATCATAAACGTCGTCGGGTGGTCCCCCGGCGTATAATGCTTCAAATCTCCGCTTGTACAAAATCGCTTGTCGTACCGATCCGCGATTCGTCCCTCGGAATTAATGATATACAGCGAATTGTGCGGCTTATTCCCCCCGCTCAGCTCGTGCGTCGCCCCCAGCACCGCCCACACCCGCAGCTCCTTCGCCAGCGCCAGAATCGTCTCCAGTTCCTTCCGCTGCCGCGAATAATCGAACCCCGCCAGCGTCTTCCACTCCTTGCCCGCGTACCCCGACAGCGCGCACTCCGAAAAATGCGCTACGTCCGCCTTCTTCTCCGCCGCTTGGCGCATCTGCCGCCGGATCCATTCCGCGTTCTTCGAAATATCCTTCGACACCGGAAACTGGCACGTCGCCACCCGGATCTGCCCCTCCTTCAGAACCTCGGGCGCACTCCCCTTCTCCGCCCCCGCACACCCCCCCACGGCCGCCCCCCCCCGCAGAGTCGGCCCCGCCACGGCCATTGACGCCGAGGACTGCCA
>CAZOTP010000483.1:0-1986 GCA_964582655.1 uncultured Pirellulales bacterium
TTCCCTGGAAGCATCAAAAACCAATTCTCCGCGAATTTCTCGTTGAAAGAGTTGAAAAAATTCTACCGTTCCCCCATGAGCAGGTTCCACCTGAACCTTTCCCTGACCCGGACGTCGAGTCAGTACAGGCACGTTCTGAAGTAATTCCAGGTGTTCCACCCCCGTACCACTCGCCTTTATCCAGGCTTCCGCATCAAATCGTAATACTTTGTCTGTATTTTTTTCAATAAAATCGCGCAGAGTCTTAATCGAATTGACTCCCGGAGCCTTTCCCACCAGATACTGCACCTGCGCATCTTCACTGGGCGCAAGTCCCCAGCGACGTTCTCGGGCTTCGAGCCCGCGCAAGCCTTCCAATACACGGTTGTTATATTCCATGAACGGAAACGACCGCGGCATATCGCCCATGACCACCGCATCCCTGAAAAAAATCTGGGCACAATCTTCGGGGTTCACGCGGCCGTAATCCACACGGCGCCCCCGCGTCAGCACCATACTTCTGAAAGTCACTTCCTCGACTGCTTCCACAAAGCCTCGTTCCGCATTCCAGCGAGGCTCATACCAGCGCCGCGTGCAGAACTGGCCTGCCACCTGAATGATCCACTCCGGTTTAATCTCGCAGGCTTTCGTCAGAAAAACGCGACTCGTCTCGCGCACTTCCGCAGAGAAAAGCCATTCCACACTTTTCCCGAACAAATCGCTGCCCGGAAAAACATGGGATTCACGCCCGCCCACCAGGCGATAACACCCATTTTCAATATCGCGCCGCGCCACGCCACCGAGGAAACCGGAAAGCAGCGCAATGTGCAGATTGTCTCTATGGAACGAATCAAAGCCGCACACGCGATCCTTGAAATCCACCTTGAGAATGCGCGCAAATTGCTCATACAAATCAATCCACTCCCGGCAACGCATAAAATGGAGCCAGTTCTTTTCACAGAATTTGCGAAGCGGATTCCACGAGCCCCCTTTCCACTCCCGATTAAACGAATTCCATACGGCAAGGTATGTGAGAAAATCACTTTTGTGTCCGCCTGATTTGCGATGACAATCTCTCGCCTTCTGGCGATCCGGATCTTCAGAGGGAAAGAGCCTCGGATCCTGAATGGAAAGCCCTGCACACACAATAATCGCCGGCTGCAGAACACCTGCATCGCGCGCCCGCAGGAGTACGGCGGAAAGCGCCACATCCATGGGGAGCCCCGCCATTTCCTCTCCCAAAGACGTAACATCGGCACCCTGTTCTCCGTGGGTGAGTGCCCCCAATTCGTGGAGAGTCCGGTATGCACCCCTGAAGGCGGAACGGGGCGGTGCCTGTAAAAAAGGAAAATCTTCAATGGCAAGCCCCAGGCTCCGCAATTGCAAAACCACATTGGCCAAATTGGAGCGGCGAATTTCAGGTTCCGTAAATTCTTCACGCTCATTATAAGATTCTTCGCTATAAAGGCGCACACAGAATCCGGGCTTCCCGCGCCCGGCGCGCCCCATACGCTGTCTTGCACTCGCCTGAGAAATCGCTTCAATGGGGAGCCCCTGAATGCGGGACTGCGGATTATACCTTGAGACACGTGCCGAACCCGTATCCACCACATAAGCAATCCCTGGAATTGTGAGCGATGTTTCTGCAATATTCGTTGCCAGAACCACACGGGTTTTACCTGTGGAATAAAACACGCGCCGCTGCTCCGCAGGACTCATTCGTCCGAAAAGCGGCAAAATATCAAACGTTTTTTCATCCAGTTCGGGCTTCAGCTCTGCCGCCAGATCCTGAATGTCTCTTTCCGTAGGCAAAAAGCAAAGAAGGTGATCCTTCCCCACCAGGGTCATCAAATCGAGAATCGCATCGCGTGCTTCTTCAATGAGTCCGCTGTCACCTTTAGTCTTTCCTGCATCCAACTGAGTATCGCGATACACGACTTCCACAGGGAACATGCGGCCTTCGGCTTCGAGCTCACAGGCTTTATCATAAAAGGATTCAAAGAGTTT
>CAZOTP010000484.1:0-1985 GCA_964582655.1 uncultured Pirellulales bacterium
GATGCCGGGGCGGATTCGGGAGCGTTGCTGGCGGAACTGGCCAAGCTGGGGCTGGAAGGGGAGATGGAAATCCGGATCGGGAAAACCGTGCGGAAAGGCATATCGGCGACCGCGTTTAATCCGGTGTATAAACATTCCCCCCATTCGCATGAGAATCCTCCTTCGTTTCACAGCCCGGGACATCATGGCCGGCATCTACCGGAGATTCGCGAATTGATCCTGGGCAGCGGGGTGTCGAAAGACGTGCAGCGGCAGTCGCTGGCGATTTTTGAACGGCTGGCGGAGGCGGAGGCCAAGGTTCACGGCATTTCGGCGGCGGAGGTTCATTTTCATGAAGTGGGCGCGGCCGACGCGATTCTCGATATTGTCGGGGCGTGCGCGGCGCTGGAGTTGCTGGGGGCGGAGAAGGTCTATTGCTCAGCGATGACGACGGGCATGGGGACGGTGCGCTGTGAGCACGGCGTTCTGCCTGTGCCGGCGCCGGCGACGGCGGAACTGATCCGGGGATTTCCCGTCCGGCCGGGTACGGAGGAGATGGAGCTATTGACTCCCACGGGGGCGGCGATTCTTACGACGCTGTGCGCGGAATTC
The DNA here is from genome assembly GCA_964582655.1 of uncultured Pirellulales bacterium. Taxonomy (GTDB): domain Bacteria; phylum Planctomycetota; class Phycisphaerae; order Sedimentisphaerales; family SM23-30; genus CAZOTP01. The sequence goes on from CAZOTP010000484.1 coordinate 592, forward strand.
GGGGCGATGCCGCCGATGCGGATCCGGCGGATCGGCTACGGCGCGGGGCAGAAGGAAAATCCGCAGATCGCGAATGTTCTTCGGCTTCTGGTGGGGGACGCGGAAAACACTTCCGTCGGGGAATCGGATGAGGCTGTGATTCTGGAAGCGAACCTGGATGATATGACGGGGGAGCAGATCGGCTACGCGACGGAGCAGCTTCTATCCGAGGGTGCGCTGGATGTATTCTGCACGGCGATCCAGATGAAGAAAAGCCGGCCGGGAACGCTGCTCAGCGTTATCTGCCGCGTTGCGGATTATCCCCGGCTGCAGGAGACTTTGTTTCGGGAGACGACGACGTTCGGGGTTCGGCGGCATGTCTGCCAGAGACAGACGCTGCTTCGCAGTTTTGAAACGGTGGAAACGGCGTACGGCCCCATCCGCATGAAAATCGGCAGGCAGGGAAACCGGATGGTTTGTTCGTCGCCTGAATTTCAGGATTGTCAGCAGGCGGCGAAACGGTATAACGTATCTCTCCAAGACGTGATGTCGGAAGCGATTCGGATGTTTCGAAATTCGGTCACGCCGTAACGGTATCTGTTCGGAGGCCTTTGGTTGAGCGATTTCTGGTTCATGCTGTTGTCCCAGACGGAATCCCCTTCCCCCGGCGGAGTTCCGGAATCCTACCGTCCCTATATTTTTCTGGCGGGGATCGTCGTTTTGACTCTAGTTATCATGCGATCGACGATACGGCGGATCCGTCAGAGCCGGCAGCGATCCCAAAAGAGCGTGAAAGAACGGGTGCAGGATCTAACCGCTCCCCAGGAGATGTATTCCTCAATCGGAAATCTGATGGCGGAACTGGCGGAGCTGTCGCGTCAGATTAACGGGCAGATCGACACCCGGTGCGCCAAGCTGGAGATTTTGCTGAAACAGGCGGATCAGACAATTGGGAAGCTGGAGCAGGGGAATGCGTGCCGCTCAAATGCCGTTTCGGGAGTATCTCCAATCGTCTCCGCGGCGGAGAAACCGATTTTGCCTGTCCACGGATCGACGACCGTTCCGCGTCAAAGCAGTCTGCCCCCGGAGAGTTCGACGCTGTCGCATGTCGAAGCGGCGCAGAGGCAGGAAATCCTGGATTTGGCGGCAAAGGGGATGGCGCCTGTGTCGATAGCGAAGGTTTTAAACCGGCCTGTGGGGGAAATCGAGCTGATTCTGTCATTGAATGGGAAGAAAACTCCGCCTCTGTAACTTTATTATTGATATAGAGTTACAGTCTAAGCAATAAATTTTAACCAGATTCCCTATCTTTTCTATTTTTACGTCGAAATGGGGGGGTGAAAATGGGATTTCCGCTGGTTTTAAAAAATTCTTATATTTTTTTATCGTTATTGCTGCCAAAGGATTATGCCGTT
>CAZOTP010000485.1:0-1961 GCA_964582655.1 uncultured Pirellulales bacterium
CAATAGAAAGGCCCGATTATCCGTTTCTCATCGCTGTCCAGTGGCATCCAGAACGGGAAGCGAACAACCGGGCCAACACGATACTCATGCAGCGATTTCTGGAGATCGCCGCATCCCCTCTTCCCAATCCCCAGCATCCACCCCTTCCGTGAATCCTGGAATTCGATCTGTCGGGGCCTTTGATACGGGCTTATCCCTGCACGGTTTTGTGCCAGTGGACATCCCACCGTTTGCAAATCAGTTTGAGCATAACGATGTCATAGAGCGCCGCCAATCCGACCATGGTATAAATGAGGCGGCTGACAAATGACATCTGCCCAAAGATCGCACCGACCAGATCAAACTCAAACAGGCCGATCAATCCCCAGTTCAGCGCCCCAATGAGGAGCAAAACATATACTGCAATATCCAGCGTTTTCATATTCATACTCATCTTTCACTTCCAAAGCATTTGAAAGGCTCGTCGGAATCGTTCGAATGAACTCTTGTTATTCAATACTAGACCGGACGGAAACAGAAGTCAATTTCAGCGAGGGGATTGGGGGGCGGGAGAAAAAAGTGGGCATTCCATGGGGGAATGAGGGGCATCCCGCGGAATCATGCCCTGGGACGAGGAATTTCGGAGTGCCTGCATCAGGGACGCGGAGGGGCCGGGCTGGTCGGAGCAGGGAACCGGGCCGGGATCGCCAACGAGCGATGTTGCATGGAAGCGGGATTACAAGGCCCTGTATTTATCGAGAATGGCGGGGAGATTTTCCGGTTTGACGGCGGCATGGACATCGTCGTTGACCATGAGGACCGGCGCAAGCCCGCAGGTTCCCAGGCATCGTGCGGCCTGGAGGGTGAATATGCCGTCCTGCGTGGTTTGTCCGATTTCGATGCCCAGCAGTTCGCGGAGTTTGTCCACGATGGCGGAGGCGCCTTTGACGTAACAGGCGGTTCCGGTGCAGATATTGATGACGAATTTTCCGCGGGGTTCCAGGCGGAAGAAGTGATAAAAACTGGCGACGCCTGTGACTTTGGCCAGGGGGATCTGCATGAGCTGCGCGACGGCGTCGAGCTGGGGCTTGTCCAGAAATCCGAAATGCTCCTGGACTTTGTGGAGGACGGCAATGAGCTGGCTTTCGGAGTGTTCGGATTGTCGGCAGCGGCCGATGAAGTCCACGATTTCGGGAGTGAGGTCGTTTTTGGAGCGGGATTCCACAGCGGCCCAGGTGTCGGTCGAAGCGATATCGGCGGGGTTCATTTGATACCTCTTGGCAGTTTGCCGGCGTAATGGGTGTGAAGAAGCTGGTGGGCTTTCTGGCCGCCAATCTCTCCCAGAAATTCCTTATAGAGCTGCTGAATGGCGGGATTTTCATGGGACCGGCGGATGGTTTTTTCGCCATCGATCTGATAGAGGGCGGCGGCTCTTCGCTGGAGGAGTTCCGGATCGAGGACTTTGACGCCGGCGGGGGGATAGGGCTGGCCTCCACCGCCAATGCAGCCACCGGGGCATGCCATGATTTCCAGGATGTGGAATTGTTTTTCGTTCCGAATGACTTTGTCGAGGAGCTGTTTGGCGTTTTGGAGTCCGTTTGCCACGCCGATATTGAGGGAATGGGGGCCAAGCTGAAGGGTGATTTCCCGCAGCCCCTCGACGGCTCGGACTTCCTTGAATTCGAGCTGATCGACGGGATGCCCGGCGAGTTTTTCGGCGGCGGTTCGAAGTGTCGCTTCCATGACGCCGCCTGTGGTACCGAAGATATCTCCGGCGCCGGAGGCGATGCCCAGGGGATTGTCATATTCATCGTCCGGGAAGCTGGTGAATTCGATATTGGCCTGGGTCCAGTACTGGATGCCGTAGCACTGGATCATCCAGATGAGTGCGCGGGTGGTCAGGACGGCGTCGGGGTAGGGGGGACCGGCGGGGGCGTGGTGTTCGGGTCGGCGGGCCTCGTATTTTTTGGCGACGCAGGGCA
>CAZOTP010000486.1:0-1953 GCA_964582655.1 uncultured Pirellulales bacterium
CGCCGCCGGAACGGATCGACGGGCTGGGCCGGGATATGCTGGCGCTTCGGACCGGGTATTCGAGAGGGATGGCGGGGCCGGAAGTTTATAACCAAATCCCAAGCGACCCAAACGATCCGGACTTTATGGATTCGATTGCCAACGAAGCAAGACGAAGCAAGAACCTCGGTCAGCAGGCGTATGGCATTCTTGGCGTGATGGGTGGGGCGGATGCGTTTGAGATGATTGCGGATGCCCGCAAGAACATGCGGGAAATCCCAATTTCCAAGGATTTACAACGGTTTAATGAAGCCAAAGGGTTCAAAGAATCCGCCCTGGTTGCGGTTAAAAACCCGGAAATTGTGCTGGAATTGACGGCGCAGAGCCTTCCTGCTTTCATGGCGACGGGTGCGCCTGCGGCGGCGGCACTTGGAAAGGCGGGTGCGGTGGGCGGCGGATTGGTTGGATCTGTGTTTGGCCCGGCGGGAACGGCGGTTGGCGGGACTATTGGAGGGACCGCTGGCAGCATAACCGGGGCTGGATTGGGTTCGCTGCTGCTGGAGTATTCCAGTAATCTTCTGGACAATCTGGAACAGGAAGGGGTCGATACGACCGATTCGCAGGCGTTGCGGGCCGCCTTCGATAACCCTGAAATTTACGAAAAGGCCAAGAGCATGGCTTTGAAGAAGGGGATTCCGGTTGCCATTTTTGACGCGATTTCGGCGGGCATAGCCGGAAAAATCCCAGGCGGAAAGAGAGTCATCAGCAAGGTCGGGAAATGGGCCGGAGAATTGGCGACACAGGGGGCGGCTGGCGGATTGGGTGAACTGTCCGGACAACTGGCGGCCGGTCAGGAGATTAACGCCCCGGCGATTCTGGGGGAGGTCCTCGGCGAATTTGGCGGAGCGCCTGGCGAAGTTATAACCATGCAGAATATTCGTAAACTCACTACGCCAGAAAAGACAACTGCGCATACGGACGCACAGGAACGCAGGACGCCTTTAAATGCCCCAGGTGAAAAAACAGGGTATTCCGGCACCAGCGGGGGAGAGATCGTTAGCCCTGGTTCAAGCGCGGATGAGGCAGGAGAGGAATCGAAGCCGTTCCAGCTGGCAGCCATGCCGCCGGATACCATAACAAAAACAGTCGATCAAACCGGCTATCGAGAGTCACTCCCGCGGCAAACCATTGATTATGTACGTGAACAGCGGATTTCGAAAGAAATCCAAAGATTGCGGCAAAATCGTATGAGTCATAATATCCGCATGGTGATGGAGGGCAAAGAGCCGTCGGGATCCCTGTCGGAAAAAGAGTTCCGTGAAATCGCCATTAGGAATATCGAGACGAGAGATGCACATGCGGAAGCCCAAAAGATCGCGCAGGCCAGGAAAGCGATAGACTATCAAGAAGGGAAAGTAGATACCTTAAAACTGCAAAAACGAATCGGCGAACTTCAGGAAGAGGAAAATAAAAGAGTCGCCAGCGTACTGAAAGATCGGCTGATCAATATCGAAGCTCGTAGAATGGCGGGCGAGGATTTTGAAGAAAACGATATTATGGATATCGTCCGGCGAATCCCCCGAAAATCAAAACAGCAAATTTACGAACAAGCGATGGAAGAAGTCACCCGCCCTGAGGGATACAAGGCTGATCCGAATATAAGCACAGAACCAACCTTGCATACGGACGCACAGGAACGCAGGACGCCTTTAAATGCCCCAGGTGAAAAAACAGGGTATTCCGGCACCAGCGGGGAACAAACCCATCCGCCTGGAGGCAGCCGTGAAGCCGTTTCCGGTGAGGATGAGGCAGGAGAGGAATCGAAGCCGTTCCAGACGATTTTCCCGGGCAGCCGCGTCATTCCGGGCGAAAACGGGGCCCAAAAACTGAAACTGGCGGATGGAACTTTGGTGGATTTACCATCGCGTGAAGAAAACGCGGAGGAGAGTAAGACCGCTGCACCAACACCGCCCG
>CAZOTP010000487.1:0-1931 GCA_964582655.1 uncultured Pirellulales bacterium
ATCCCCCTCCTGCGTAAAAGAATGGCCGCTGACAATCTCCCCGTTCACCTCTCCGCCCGCGGGTGCGGCGATCAGCCACGCCGCCGTCCCGAAATACCGATGCGCCGCCCGCTGCGCCCTCCACAACGGATACCGTCCCAGACAAATATCCTGCCACGTGCAGTCCGGGTCCAGCGGAACCGAAAAATCGTACCACAGCTCCGGCGAAACAGCCACCCGGTCCGGAATCCCCTTTTGATACGCCGTCAGCATCCGTTCCCGCGGTGTCATATGTTCTTTCTGTCTGTTTTGGGACAAAACACAGTATGTGGTTATAATCCGCATCCAATTCGACGTTCACGCGGTACAGCCCTACGATACCACAAAACAATTAGGCATAAAACGGTTTTTCCATCGACGTTGCTTCTGCTTTTTGTACCGTATTTTTCAGGACCTGATGCTGGTTTCAGACTAAAACCCATAACTTCATTATTTATAATATTTTATCGATCCTGTAATCCGCCGGGAAATCCTTGTGTCTCGCCCCGCCTTCTGGTAAAATCCCCCCATTGTACCGTTTTACCTGACGATGCAGGAATTTTGCGAAAATAATGGAAACGCAATTACGATTAAACCCCGACTTACGCTATAATATCAACATGATGATGCTTTCTTCTGATTATCGGGCCGTCCGACTCCTCCTCTTGCTTGCGGCAAGAGTAGCCGCTCTCTCCCTGACAGGCTGCCATAACATCGATCCAAAATCCGGATATACCTCCAGAACTCCTTACAACACAGACATTAACACCGTTTCCGTCGAAATGTTCAAGTCCCAGAGCTTCCGCAGAGGAGGCGAATACGAAATCACTCGCGCCATTGCCCAGCAAATTGAACTTCACAGCCCCTATAAAGTAGTCTCCGACTCCCGGACAGCCGATACTCGTTTATATGGCGAGATCCGCGACATCTCCGAACGGGTCCTCTCCACCCAGCGGGATCTGGACAGGCCCATCGAAAACGAAATCGTCCTTTCCGTGGACGTCACATGGAAGGATTTGCGTTCCGGCGAATTAATCATGGACAAACGCCATTTTCGGGTCAGCGCCCCCTATGCCGTCATGCTCGGTGCGGGTGAAAACAGCGGAATCAAAATCGCCGCGAACGAAATGGCCCGAAGAATCGTGGAAGCCATGCAGCAAACCTGGTAACATCCCGCTAGAAACGTAACTATGTCAGACTCCCCGAAAAATAATCTCGACTACAACAAAAAACCGAAAACCCCCGGCCAGGGACCCGGCCAGCCGAAGCTCCCCAAAAATTTCTACAACTGGGCCTTCTTCGCCATGATTTTCATCATGCTCGCCCTCATGGTCACCCGATTCAATCCCCCCGCTCAGAACATGGATTTCTCCGAACTCCAGCAGCATCTCATGAATCGGCAGGTCGTCGAGCTGGTCATCTCCGATTCCGTCATCACCGGAACCCTCTCCGAACAGGTCCGCCAGGGCGCGGAGCCCGACAAAGCCCTCAAGTTCAAAACCGATATCGATCCCGCCGTCCCCAGTCAGGAATGGTTTGTCACACTGCTGAAAACCAGCGGCGTCAAATGGAAATTTCAGACCCCCAACACCCTCTTCCGCATCTTTATCAGCCTCGCCCCCTGGCTGCTCATCTTCGGCTTCTTCTACTTCTTCATCTTCCGCCAGCTCCGAAACGTAGGAGGCGGCGGCATCCTCGGCAACTTCGGCCGAAGCAAACACCGCGTCCACACCAAGGATCAGGTCCGCGTCACCTTTGAGCACGTCGCCGGAATCGACGAAGCCAAGGAAGAGGTCACCGAGATCATCGAGTTCCTCAAAAATCCCAAAAAATTCCAGCGGCTCGGCGGGCGAATCCCCCGAGGCGTCCTCCTCATCGGAGAACCCGCCTGAGGAAAAACCCTCCTCGCCAAC
>CAZOTP010000488.1:0-1920 GCA_964582655.1 uncultured Pirellulales bacterium
AGAGGTAATTTCCTCCAGCCTTGCGGCAAAATCCTTCAAAGCCTCTTCCAATTCCTCCGGATTGTTCTCATACGCTTTTTCAACAATCTTTCGTTCCAGAACATATTTGCCGTTTGTTTTATGGATAAACTCAAGAACTTTTTCATGCACGGCGATAAAGTTTTCAATGCTTTGATGGAAAGAACCGAAGGAGCTTTCAAACCGTTTCACCAAAAGCCTTCGCATAAATTCGTACAAATTTCTCTGCTGCTGGAAAGCCCTGTTTTCTTCTTCGCTGAGGTTATTTTCCTCGATTGTTTTCTCATAATGGAATGGCTGATAAATCGCCCCGGTAAACCGGCCATCTTCGCCGAAATACTCATTTATTACATCATCGTAAAACCGGGATTGTACTTCCGTTAAAACAAAAAATAACTCTTTGGGCTCATCTACCTCGGAAAGCTCTGTAATTTCTTTGCTATAGACCGGATCTTTTTTTAAATCCAGTCGATTACGCCGAATCATAATCGGCTCTAAAACCGCCCGGATTTCATCGGCTAGTTCTTTCGATTTGGCCCTTACTTTAACCAGATCGATAGGCGGTTTTTCATCAAAGAGGGAAGAATAATGAGATTCCGCCTTGGAACGTTTTTCGGAGTCCTGGGAATTGTGATGTTTGCTGATAAAGGACAGATATCTGAAAATCTGTTCGTAGAAAGAAAACCTGGCCTCCAGATTCTCATCCAGCGTAATGCGGGATTTCCCCGGCACGATGAACAGTTTCAAAAGCGAAAATATATCAGCCGGGCTATTATTGAACGGAGTCGCCGTCAGCAGCATCACCTGTCGTTTGCGGCAAATGGCGCTCAACATTTCATAGCTCTGGGTATCCTGATTCCGGTACCGGTGCGCCTCATCGATAATCACGGCTTCCAGGTCCTCCCCGTATTCATGGACATAGGCCAGGGCATTTTCCAGGTCCCCCGAAGAGTAAATCTGCCAGTCGTAAAGCTGAAAATCATGTTTGTATTTTTCCCAGCCGCTTCGGGCTTGTTTATCCCCCATCAGTCCGGGTGGGCATACAATCAACCCCCGCTTGCCTAGATTCTTGGCGATCATGGAGGCAATCACGCTTTTCCCCAGTCCCACCACGTCGGCGATAATGACTCCATTGTAACTTTCAATAATGGTCAGACCCTGATTGACCGCATCCGATTGATACGCATAGGATTTGTAGCCCCGTTCTTCCAGCAGCCGCTGGACGTGGGGTTTAATCTGTTTCTGCTGCTGAAGATCAATATAGGTTTTCAAGACCTTGACATAGGCTTCAAACGGCGTAACATCCGCCGCTTGGGAGCGATTTCGGATCAGATCCAGCAAGTCTTTTTTGCGTTTTGGCTCTTCCGTGATGGGAATGGCGGTATCCCACAGAGCGTCAAAATAAACTTCCGCCTAGTCCGTGCCGAAATCGCCCATTTCGACGTTAAACTCATTTTGCTCCCGGATGCCCGCTCTTGTCAGATTGCTGGAGCCGGTGATGAATTTGCAGCTAGTAATTCCCTGCAAATGTTCTTTTATATTGAAAATGTACAGTTTGGCATGGTTGGGTTCCGATGTTTTTCGGATGATAAGTTTGTCCTGCTCGATCCGGTCCGCAAAACAATGGACCTGCCGGTAAAAATCCTCCACATCCAGTTCTTCGCTATTGAGGGCGATGAAAAGGGATTCGAAAAAGCTGTCCGCCTTTTCATCCCCCGTTAGATTATCCTGGGTTTGCGCATATTCGAGAATCGAAAACAGCTTCTTATCAACATCCAGCCCGACAAGAATCTTGATTTCCAGATCGTTTCTATCCTTTATACTTTCGTATATCTCGCCCCAGCCGGAAAAATAAAAAAATCCCGCCAGAAACTTCAATTCCGGGCTGTGTTCCATCAGCTC
>CAZOTP010000489.1:0-1918 GCA_964582655.1 uncultured Pirellulales bacterium
GGATGATCCTTCCCTACACCATCCCTTTGGTTGCGGCCAAAGGCCGCGACGTGGCATTTGAGGATATGCGTTTTGGAAGGTTAACCAAGATTGGCGGCAAAACGTATTTGCCGAGCCGATATATCGGACATTGGGAAGAGATTCTCGGTGAGCTGCGGCGGGCGGGTTTGGAGTCGAAGCTGATGCGATACAATACTCATAATCAAGAGGATTTTTGCGGGACGCTGACGGTCGGGGCGGTGAAGAGAAAGGGAAGATGATATTGGATCCAAAAGCAAAAAAACAATGGGACAAGCGGAGGCTTGCGCCTTCGCACGGTGTGGGTCGGACGGGTTGGACAGAACGGCTATGACAGCCTGAAGGGTTGAACTCCGAAGGGCGGAACTCCGAACCGCACAGGGCGGGGGGAGCGGTTAACGGGGGAATTTGGCGGTGATTTTGGTGGAGATTCCGCCCCGGGGCGTAAAGGCGCTGGTGACGGTCATGGAACGGGGTTTGCAGGCGGCGACGAGGTCGTCGAGGATTTCGTTGGTGAGTGCTTCGTAGAAGATGCCTTTGTTTCGGAAGGACTGGAGATAGAACTTGAGGGATTTCAGCTCGATGCAGGACTGGTCGGGGATGTAGGCGATGTCGAGGCAGCCATAGTCGGGCTGGCCTGTGCGGGGGCAGACGCTGGTGAATTCGGGGCAGTGGATGGTGATTTCGTAATCTCTTTGGGGAGCGGGGTTTGGGAATGTTTCCAGGGCGGGCTTATCGGTCATGGGTTTTGGGGTCTCCGGTACGGTTATTGGTATAATCTGGGGCAAACTGTAAGATTAAACATGCAAAATGACAAGGCAAAAGTTGAAAATAGCTTCGCGAGGTGAATTCCGGTGGAATTTTCAAAATGGGTTTACGCAAGGCGGGACTCCCGTTATAATGTATTGGTATGGCGACAGATACAAAAAAGAAAGCCCTGTATTGGCTGGAGACGGCCCATTATGATCTGGTCAGCGCCAAAGCGATGCTTCAGACGCGGCGATATTTGTATGTTGGTTTTTTGTGCCATCAGGTCGCGGAAAAATCGTTGAAAGCTTATTATTGGCATAGGTGTAAAAAAGAACCGCCGTTTATCCATAATCTTTTAGTACTTTCGGAAAGTTCCGGTTTTGACAGCCAAGCCAGGCCGGACCATCTTTGTCTTTTTAATGAATTGATGCCTTTGAACATTCAGGCTCGTTATCCGGAAGACAAAGAGCTTCTTTTAAAGTCTCTAAACCGGAAAAAGTGCGAAGAGTTATATTCGAGAACGCGTGGAATTTACTCATGGATCAAAAAGTTGTTAGCATAGCCAAGCAATATGCCCAAAAAGTGGCATCCCGCATGTCGGTCGAAATGGTCGTTTTGTACGGTTCCCAGAGGGACGGGACCGCGACGGAGGGCAGCGATATCGATATCGCGGTGGTGGTGGATCGGTTTGAAGGGGATTATTTGAAGGCCAGCGCGGAATTGTTTTCACTGGTGCGGGATATCAACAATCGAATCGAACCTGTATTGCTCAGTCGCGCGCATGATGCCGGAGGATTTCTGGGATCGATTCTAAAGCGCGGGAAAATTATTTACTCCGCTGGACGGCGATAGGACGATGTCGGAACGGATGCAACGGCGGGCGGTGGTGCTGCTGAGCGGGGGTCTGGATTCGAGCACGGCGTGCGCGATCGCCCGGGAGGAGGGGTATGCCTGCCATGCGCTGACGGTGCAGTACGGGCAGCGGCATCAGCGGGAGGTGGAGCAGGCGCGGCGGGCGGCGGCGGCGCTGGGAGTGGCGGAGCACAAGGTGGCGGCGGTGGATTTGCGGGCGATCGGAGGATCGGCGCTGACGGGGGATACGGCGGTGCCCAAGTCGGATTCGGGGACGGTGAGCGAGGGGATTCCGGCG
>CAZOTP010000490.1:0-1918 GCA_964582655.1 uncultured Pirellulales bacterium
GGTTTACGATCAAGGCGGGGGGGATCGTGGGGCTGATCATTATTTTACAATCGGTGGCGGCAGTGGCGCTGATTATCGAGCACTTTATCACGATCCGGTATGAACAGATGATACCGGAGGAACTGGCGGAGAAGGTGGAGGAGTGCCTGAAGGGGAAGCATATGGGGGATGCCAAAACGCTTTGCGAACAGGACGGATCATATCTGGCGGAGGTTCTGCGAGCGGGGCTGGAGCAGGTGGGAGGGGCATTTGGTTTTTTTGATATCCAGAATGCCATGCAGGAGGCCAGCGAAAGGAGCCTGGGGAAACTGCACCGGAAGCTGGAATTTCTGGCGTTTATCGCGGCGAGCGCGCCGATGTTTGGGCTGCTGGGAACCGTGACGGGGATGATTCGCTCGTTTAACGAGATTGCGCGGACCGAGGGGATGGCAAAGCCTTCCCAACTGGCGGGGGGGATATCGGAGGCGCTGATCACGACGTGTTTCGGGCTGATCGTGGCGATTCCGACGATGTTTTTCGTATCGTTTTTCCGCAATCGGATCGATAGTTACGTGGCGGAAGCGGAAACAGTGGTGGAAAAGGTCATCGAGCGGATCAGAAAGGAAGGGCAATGATAGACGGTGCGGAACGTGTGAAAAGTAGTATGAAAACGGGAAGGGAAGTTCGGGATTGTTATGCAATTAAACAAGCGTAAATTGTCTCATGCCGTGGAGTTACAGATGGCGCCGCTGATCGATGTGGTGTTTTTGCTGATTATTTTTTATGCAGTGGTGTCGCATTTGACACGAATGGAGCCAGAAGCGGTCAGGCTGCCGGAGGCGACGGAAGGGGTGTCGGCCGAGCAGGCGGCGGACCGGAAGCTGGTGGTGAATGTGTTTGCCGACGGCCGGGTGAAAACGGCAGGAAAAGAATGCAGCCCGGCGGAATTGGAGCGAGAACTGGAGGAGCGGATCGGGCGGGTGGGCAAGGAAAAATTGGAACTCGTAATCCGCGGGGACCGGCTGACGCCGTGGTCGAGCGTGGCGGAGATTATGCGGATCGCGAGCCGGCACGGGCTGGCAAGGCAGCAGGTGGCGGTACTGGAGCCCGGCAGTTAAGGAGAGCAATGGTATGCTGATCCAAAACCAGAAACGGCAGCGGAGCCGTCCGGGATTGAATATCGCGGCGATGATCGATGTGGTATTCCTGCTGATGATCTTTTTTGTGTGCACCAGCTCGTTTCAGGTTCCGGAACACCAGATGCCCTCGGCGACGGCGTCGAACCAGGCGGCGGCGGAGACGATGGATTTTGAGCCGGTGCGGATTGAGCTGCGGCGGGCGGAAAAGGAGGTTCAGATTCTGTGTGACGGGCAGGTTTGTGCGTCGTTTGAGGCGCTGACGGAGCAGCTTCGCCGACGCCGTCGAATTGCGGATATGCCGGTGATCATACGGGGACAGAACGAAGTGCCTTTCGAGGCGATGGTGAAGGCGCTCAACGCGAGCCGAAGGGCGGACTTGAAACAGGCGGCATTTGCGGTGGAGGATGCGAAATCGAAATAAAGGGGTAAAAAAATGGACGTGGATCGATTAGGCTCTGGATTTCAAACGATGGCGAAACCGTCTTCAGGCTTCGAAACGTCGGCCCGGAATTTGTCAGGAAAATCCTTATCGAAACAGGGGAAGATTGTCGCGGTATCGGGAACTATTTATTCAGGAGATGTGATATGATAACAAACACGTGGCGGATGGCAGCGGGATTGGTGGTTCTGGTTGCGATGGGGGCGGGGTGCCAGTGCGGGCAAAAGGCGGGAGATTTTTCGCGATGGATGGGCGGGAAAGAATTTTCCGAATGGATCCAGGACCATGTGGAAGGAAAGGAGGTCTATGTAAGCGGGGTCGAAGGCAAGCTGACCGACGGGCGGGAGCTGTATCGGGCAAA
>CAZOTP010000491.1:0-1916 GCA_964582655.1 uncultured Pirellulales bacterium
GGTCGTAATCCGGATGTTCACGCGGGTCCATGGGATGGGTGTAAATCCGATGCGACGATTCGGGAGAGGCGGTGTTCGTCTGCGCGAAACCGTTGGAAGACCAAACCGAAGCTCCGGCAAAAAAGAGGAGACAATACATGGAGGGTATGCAAAAGAATGAGGGATTCCCTCGGATTTTATCCAAATGCCGGCAGGTTTTCATAAAACGCCTTTCTGAACATAAGGTTTTCAGTACGCCGAGTTCATTTTTTTGTACGTTTGACGTCGATATACACACCGCGAATGCAGTTGGCGGGAACCTGGCTGGGATCATCCTTGAAGTGCTGGGTATCGTAGATCAACAGGATTCGACCGGGGGAGACCTCCTCAAAGCCCGTATAGCTGGTGGTATTGTCGCGGTTGTATATTTCGGTGCGATGGGTCCAGGTTCGCCCGTTACCGTTGGCGTCAAACACGATGTTGACGCCGGGGCGACCATAGCTGCACGCCAGGACGCCATTGGACAACAGATGCATATCCGGGGCAACGCTGGCCGCGCCCGATTCGACGGTTTTAGACCAGGTTTTACCTCCGTCGGAAGAATACACCTGGTGCATGGGAATGCCTTCGGTCCGGATGAAGCAGATTAATTCCTCGTTGGCGAGTTTGCAGAGGATCGGCTCGGTAAACCCCTCGACGTTCAGGTCGGGATCGTGAGCAACAGTGGCCAAATAACACCAGTTCCTGCCCTTGTCAGCGCTTTCCAGGAGGATGATGCGCAGTTTTTTGTCGCCCTCGAAGAGGGTGTGGGCCGTGGTGAGCAGGCGGCCGTTTTTCATCTCAACGGAGCGGTGCCAGATGGCCGGGCCCCGACCGAGAGGGTCTTTGGCATTTCCAGGCACGATCAGATTGGAATCCACCGGGCCATCCCAGGTTTTGCCTCCGTCGGAGCTTCGCCACAGGCTTGTCACATACTGATCGGGACCGGTGCCGGGGGAGACATCCTTCATGGCATGATAAAAGAATGCCACGGCGGTTCCGTCCGAAAGGCTGGTGTAGCCGGCAAGACCCATTCCATACAAAGGCTCCCGGCCGTTGAAGTGGAGGAACGAATCGCGAACCCGGGGAGAGAGAGAACCGATTTTCCCCATCGGATCGGGCCGCCACGTTCTCCCTTTATCCCTCGACCGATAGAGGGATGGAGCCGACTGGGTCGCCATGAACGCGTCGGCACCGGTGCTGAAACTCAGCAACAGGGAGCCGTCGGGGCATTTTCGCAGGAGCGGAAAACACCAGTAACCCCAATCCCCGTGCTGCTGCCACCATTCTTTGCCCGTAATTTCTTCCGTGATGATTTTCTTGGATATAGTGAAAGACTGGCCGACGCTGATTTCCAGATTTGTCCCGCTACCGGGGCCGACAGATGGCGTGCATCCCGGGAATGTGCCTGTACAAACGGCTGCGGCAATCATCCCCAGAGTCCATACGGTTTTTTGTATCTTCCAGAGTCGATTTTTGAATTCCATATTACATGTATTCCATTTTTATTTGTCGGTTATCCGGTAGATTTGGCGAATTCGCTCCACATTTTTTGCATCTGCAATCAACTGGGGTGTATTGGGATTCCGGGAAGGGAGGGTGGTTTGCAGGTCCGCGGCGGTATAGCCATAGAGACCGACATCCGCGGAGGCGGGATCATGAACAAAGGTCATGGGGTCGTGCTTGTCTCCCCAGCCGCAAATGCACTGAATGAGGCGGGTGTGGGGACCTTTCATGGTTCGAGCGGCGGTGAGCTGCGCAGGATCGGGCGATTCGTTCATCAGCCAGTCCACTTCCCGGAGCATTCTCGAATCGGCGACCTCCGGGGCGGTGATTTTGAAAGCGGTCAGCCAGATGATGCAATCCGGCTTGGCGGCTTTGGTAGCCGCTCGCACACG
>CAZOTP010000492.1:0-1916 GCA_964582655.1 uncultured Pirellulales bacterium
TCGGGAGAGATCCTAAGGTTTATTGCGAACGACGGTCTTGAACAGCTGGAATTTGTCAATTCAAAACTGTGGGAGAATAATCCAGATCCGTCCAAGCCAATGATTGTGGATGGATATGAGTTTGTGTCGCTGATGAAAAGAGGGTATGTGGCGTTTATGTTCAACACGATAACAGGCTATTGGACGATAAAATCGTTTCACATTTCAATGAGTGCCAGCCTGCCTTTTGTTGAAGCGTTCAAGAAAGCGGGATTGATCCCGGGGGGCGACAATGAGTAAGCGCCTGTGCCCTGTGTGTGGGATCGGTGTACTCGAGAGAATACCTTCCACAATCACGCTCTCCGATCCTTCAGGGATCGAAAAGACCATCGAAGTCTTTGAGTATAAGTGCCCCACTTGCGACGCCGAGGGCGATCTGTTCGGCGATAATGAACGCACTGTTCAAAAGAAGTATGCGGAGATCCGCGCTGAAGCTGTCTCGTCGATGCTGGAGCAGCTTGGGGCAATGCCGAACTGGGGGGGGGAGGGAGCTGGAGCTGATTCCCCAGATTGGGCCCCAGGTGGAGGGGAAGCTTTCGATCTGGAACGCGATTTTATTTTTTGGATTGTGGTGGTTCGGATTTTCGGTGGGGGGGCAGCATACGACGCAGCGCCTGCTGGCGTGCAAAGACAGCCGGAATTCCTCGTATGCGCACATGCTGTATATTTTTGTGTATTTTGCCGTGCTGGCGTGGCCCTGGATTCTGGTGGCGCTGTGCTCGATGATCCTGATACCGGACCTGGGCGCGGGGGGCTCGCATGACAGCGCGTCCCCGCGGATGAGCGTGCAGAGCCTTCCGGCCGGGCCGCGGGGGCTCCTGGTGGCGGCGCTGATTGCGGCGTTTATTTCCACGATTAATACGATTTTCAACTGGGGTTCGTCGTATCTGGTGAACGATGTGTATAAGCGGTTTCTGGTCCCGAAGGGATCGGATCGGCATTATGTGCTGGCGGGACGGATCGCGACGGCGGGGCTGGCGGTCCTGGGGGGATATTTTTCCCTCCAGACGAAGAATATTCAGGATTTGCTCAATGTCTTTTATGCGGTGTACGGTTCGATGATGATTTTGAATTTTCTGCGGTGGTTCTGGCCCCGGCTGAACGCGGCGGGGGAACTGGCGGCATCGGCGGCCGGATGGCTGCTTGCGCCCTGGCTGATATTCGGTAAGCTCAATGACGCCGCGGCGCAGTTGCTGCATCTGCCGGAGGGGGCGCTGTTTCACAAGGATCACGATTATCTGGGGGCGCGGGTTCTGGCCCTGCTGCTGTGTTCGACGATCACCGGGGTGGCGGTGTCTCTGCTGACCCGGCCGGTGGACGAGGCCCATCTGGCTAGGTTTGTGCAGAAGGCCCGGCCCATCCGATTTTTCTGGCGGAATATTATCCGGCGGCACGGGATCGAATACGAGCAGGTGGAGACAGGAGGGCGGACGCTGGTTTCGTGGGGGATCCTGGTTATCAGCGTGATGTCCCTGTTAATCGGAATCGGGCGTCTGATTCTGGGGCCGAGGTGGATCGGATGGCTTTGCATGGCGGTTTTTGGGATTACCCTGATCTGGAGCATTACGCGCGTGCGTCAGGATTTTGCCCGGGAGCGGGAGGTTCTCAGGGAATAATTTCCATATATTCCGGATTGTACAGGCGGTAGCGGATTCCCCGCCAGAGGATGGTGCGTGTAAAGCCGGCGGCCAGAACGGTCGCAAAAGTGAACAGATGGAGTACGGGCTGGAGGAATAGATCGAGCAGGGCGGGCCGGAAGAGGGCTTTTCGGTCTTCGGGGAGGATTTTCCGGATGAGAATCTGCCGGGTCAGCCCTTTGAGGAAGGATTTGAACTAGAGTACGGCGGGGAGGATGGCGGCGGAGGGGGCATAGGGAG
>CAZOTP010000493.1:0-1913 GCA_964582655.1 uncultured Pirellulales bacterium
AGAGAAAAGGGGATTTATATCCGTGTGCGACGCAAAGCAGCCAGTCCGCCGAGGGCCAGCAAGCCTAGGGTGGCGGGCTCAGGGACTTCGGAGGGGTGTCCGATCTTAAAAATAATCTTGTCGCCTTCTTTGCCGTTTGCCATATTGTCGAGATTGAGAGTGAAATTCCCCTTGAGAATGAACCCGTTATTAAGGATCGAACCGTCTGAATCAATGATCGCCCAATCTCCGATCCCGGCGCTGGCAAGAGAGAACATTCCCAGGTTTTGCCCATCCAAATCATACAATTCCAGTCCGTCAAAGGTGGGGAAAGGATCTCTGTCCCATAACTCGAACTTGATATAATTGACAGGATCGGTGACGGCATCAGGTGCTCGGCTGATGGTGATATCATAGCCTCCGGTGGCTCCGCCGGCCTGAATTCCGGTACCGACCAGACGAAGACTGACCAAATTGCCGGATGGATTGTAGGTTATCGTGAAGTCATTTTCCGTTGCCCACGCCGCCTGGTTATAGGCGAAGTTGGGTACGTGACCGGTGCTTATGGTTCCGGAGTTGATCACGGTGTTCCCCCCGGCATCAAAGACATTCCCGATCATCATCTCATAATCGCCACTGACGGCGGTTTGGAAGTTTCGGAATCGTACATCAACCATAGGATCATAGGTCCCGGTGGTGTAGGGTTCCTCAATAACACTTAACGCGGCAAACCCCGGGCCTGTGAGCCACAAAACCAATACAAGAATAGCCTTTTTCATGTGCATTTCCTCCAAAAAATTCCTTTGCTTAACAAAATGCTTTTCCTGCTCGCACAATAAAAAAAGCGTGACGAGTCATTGCATAATGCAATTTCTCTCTCACGCTTTATATTTGAATTATAATCTATGTTCCCCATCAAAGCAAGTGAATTTTTGACGCCATGAAAAAAACATATCCTGCTGTATTTACGAAAGTTACGTCGTTCTTGCTCGCTATTCCTAAAGATTTATAAATTCATTTTGGCGATTTCGCTGGACTTTGAAGAGTGTAAAGGCAGAAAATTGGCGTCATTCATTCAGGATCCACACTGAATATGAAGACGGTTCTGGACCGAATCAACCGCCAGCGCAGGGACAGCCGCTTGACTCCACAGCAGAAAGAGATGAGAAACCGGCCCAGAGATATTCGCAGGGCGATAGGCGCTCCCTGATTCACAAGCTCATAATGTAGGACAAAACGTATTTATTTCCCTCGATGTGAGACACGAAAGTATATGCAAAGTACAGCTTTTTCGGAGAAATGAACCGAAGCAGCATAGGTCCGAAGGAATTTCGAAAGCCTGTATTCGCCGGGGTTATCAGGGGGAAGATTTTTTAAGCCAGTCCTGCGCGAACAGGGAGAAATCCATTATGTCCACCAAGCGGTCTTCGTTCAGGTCGGGGCCGGGGCAGCAAGCGGGTCTGCAGCCGAAGTACAGGATTTCGGTGTCAATCGGCTCGAGGGGAGGCCAGTATCTATAAACCGCCGTGGAGGACGGGGTGATGGGGTACATCAGGTAATCGGGATCGCTCAGGTCCGCTTCGGGTTCGGAGCCGCTGGTCTTGTCGCCGCCCAGGCTGTAGCCCATGAGCAGCGGCGAGGCGGCTTGGATGCCCCGATTGTGGACGATGAACGCGTCGTTTTTATTGATCATGATGGAGAAGCTGGAGTTTCCCCCGCCCGTGTGACTGGGGACATCCAGAAAGAAGACAGTTAGTTGATTGGGATCGCAGTGATAGGAGACGGAGGCGCCCGGGGCGGAGGGATCCAGATCGGTCCAGGCGGCGGCGATGCGCGGGGGACCGTCGAGAAAGAAGGAAACGGAAGGGGTGGGATTGGAGTCTCCGGCGCCGAAGGGGAGATAGCCGTTGCTTCCGATATAGACGCGGGTGAAG
>CAZOTP010000494.1:0-1899 GCA_964582655.1 uncultured Pirellulales bacterium
AGAAGATGAAAACAAAAAGAACAGAGACTATGAATCTCTTGAAAAGGAAAAAGAAAGAACCTTCAAAAGCGATGAGGCCGGGGAAGAGCGGACGTTTACTTCTTCGCAAAACGAACTCGACCGAACGCTGAAAACATATCTTGCCGAAGCCGAAAATCAGCTCCGGTGGGATATTCATAAATCAGCTATTGAGCAGGACCAGTGGAATCAGGAATACGCATTCAGGAAGGATAGGTTCAATGCCTCTATGCGGATGGTCGAACAGATGGCTCCGCTGATCGCCCAACTGCCAGAAGATCAGCAAAAGAAGGCGTGGAATGCGGTGGCCGGGATGTTTTCCAGCGTGGACCCGTACCGGCGGGACCCGACGGAGATCGCCAATACGGTGATCCCGCGCGCGTTTGGCCGAAAAGTCGTCAAAAACCCGCTCAATTCCGTAGTTGATAACGATGCGATGACCGCCGCAAAGACGACGCTTTCGCAGGATGAGGCGGCCATCCGGTCCGCTGCCGGCGATGAAACATTCTCCAAGCTGAATGAAGGCAAGGCGACCGGTCCGATTGGAAACGATTTCAACACGAATTTTCTGGATGTCTTTCAGATAATCGGGCCGCAGATCGAGAACCAGCGAAGGCGGGACCAGATGGTCGAATTGCAGGGTAAGATTCTGCCTGGACTACTTAAAGGGTATGCGGAATCTAAACAATATGAACCAACCCTTTCTTCTGAAATACAGGCAGATTATGAATCTATGATAGAGAAAACAGAACGTATGACCGAATCCGAACCGTCGCATACGGTGGGAACAATCGGAACCGAATCGGAAGGCGGTAAAAAAACAATTACAAAAGAAATCGCCTTGGAATATATGAAAAAAGCCGGATACGATAAGAAAAAGGCTATGGAAATGGCCTTTAGAGATGGTTATACATGGTAAATGTTTGGGATAAAATTGCACCGGAACCGTCTGTTTGGGATGAAATTGCACCGAAACCGTCTGTTTGGGATGAAATTGAATCGGACCATATAGCGAAAACAGGAGGCGGAGCAACCGACCGCTATCCCTATGCCGGTCCGTTTGAGGAAATGAAGAAGCCGTCGGAGGAGCGGCTTCGCAGTTTATCCGCAGCGATGGGATTCGATATGCCAGTCCGACAGGATTTGCCGACCCCGCAGCGAGGGCCTTATCTCCAGCCTCCGGGACCTCACGTACCGACTGTACAGCCGGCACAAACCGTTGCGAAATCTCCGGTTATGCCGGACCCGTATCAGGTGATTACCTCACCGGATCGTGGTTTTGCCGAACCGGTCAAGACCATCGGCAATCCGAACGATCCGGGATTGATCCAGGCCCTTAAAAACGAATCCTTCCGAAGTGCCAACATGGGCAAGCAGGCGTATGGCATTCTTGGAGTGATGGGGGGGGCGGATGCCTTCGATATGATTGCCGAGGCACGGAAGAATGTAAGAGATATTCCATCGTCCACGGCGATGCGGGAATTTAATGAATCCAAGGGTTTCAAGCAGGCCGGAATGGCCTTGGCGAAGAATCCCGAACTCCTGGCAGAATTGACGGCGCAAAGCCTTCCTGCTTTCATGGCGACGGTGGTGCCTGCGGCGGCGGCATTGGGAAAGGCGGGTGCGGTGGGCGGCGGACTGGTTGGATCTGTGTTTGGCCCAGCTGGAACGGCGGTTGGCGGGACTATTGGCGGGACCGCTGGAAGCTTAACCGGTGCTGGACTTGGGTCTCTGCTCTTGGAATACTCCAGCGAACTGCTGGAGAACCTCGAACAAGCGGGAGTTGATACGACCAATCCGCAGGCGCTTCGAGAGGCGTTCTCTAACCCGGATATCTTCGACAAGGCAAAGAGCATGGCATTGAAGAAGGGGATTCCGGTT
>CAZOTP010000495.1:0-1884 GCA_964582655.1 uncultured Pirellulales bacterium
CCCCGCCCTGCCCGGTGCCCGTCGCCGCGCCCCCCAAGCGGTCCTTCCTGCGATCGCTGTTCCGCTCCCTCATGCGGGGCCTGTTCATCCTCTCCATCATCCTCAATATCTACCTCATCGGAATCCTCTCCCTCGGCATGCACCGGCAGGAATACCGCCCCGGAGACCATACGCAAAAAATCGCCCTGATCGATCTCGAAGGCAGCATCGACATGGACACCATGCGGGACATGCGGTCCCTCTTTAAAAAAGTCGAAGACGATGAAACCGTCAAAGGCGTGATTCTCGTCGTCAACAGCCCCGGCGGTCAGGTCGTACCCTCCGATACCATCCACCGCTATATCACCGAACTGAAAGCCAAAAAGAAGGTCTATGCCGCCATCGAACAGGTCGGCGCCAGCGGCGCCTACTGGATCTCCGTCGCCGCCGACAAAATCTACGCCCAGCCCAACGCCATGGTCGGAAGCATCGGCGTCATCTACGTCAACATGGTCGTCGAAAAAACCCTCAAGGATAAACTCGGCATCGACCCCGTCATCGTCAAATCCTCACGCTCCCCCTTCAAGGACCACAACTCCCCCTTCCGAATGCCCACCGAGGAAGAAATCGTGGACATCCGAAAGGATCTCGATACCATCCATCAGCGGTTTGTCTCCGTCGTCCAGAAGGGACGAAACCTCCCCGATGAGGACGCCTGGAAACTCGCCGATGGCGACGTTCACGACGGCCCCGAAGCGCTCGAAAAACACATGATCGACGAGGTCGGCTTCCTGGATGACGCCATCGACGCGATGGCAAAAGATCTCCGCCTCACCGATCCGCAGGTGATTCGTTTCGCCAAGCCTCCCACCCTTCGCGAAATGCTCACCGCCGGAAAACAGTCCATGACCAATCCCCTCGACATCCAGGCACAACTGGAAAAAATCGCCATGACCCCGCGAATCCTCGCCCTCTGGCCCGGCAATTGAATGACCAAACCCGGACCCGGCACTGGATGCGTCGGAATAGAAAAACGTTGTCTTGCTCCGTAAAAAACAGACTGTACGGGCGCAGTCAGATCGGCAGGATGCCTATGCGTTGGGAAAAACAGACAGCCTATACACTCGGCCTGGCAGGGATGCTCGCGGCGTTCTGTCTGCATCCCGGTTGCCACCCGCGGCCCGTTCTGTCCATTCGACTCCCCGCCCAAACCCTCTCGCCCGCTCCCGCCTGCGTTCCCGGTACCCTGGGAGACTGGAGCGAAAAAACACCCTTCGAACCCGCCGTCATCGAACAACTGCAAAACTATACCCGCCGGGAATTGCAGAAAACCTATCTGCCACGATACAACTGCCGTAGCTGTCCCGTTCAAGTTGGACCCTGCCGAATTCAAATAACCTTGGCGGTTCTCCCCCCGCCCCCCGGTCCCTCGCCTCAAACCCAGCCCTGCCGGATGGAAATCACCTTCAATATCATCGACCCCGCTTCCAATTCCCCCTCCCACAGCAAAACCCTACTCCGCGATTGCCCGCGATGCGACACCGACACACTCGTCAGTACCGGAAAATCCATCATTCACGAATATCTGGAAAAACTGTATCCCCAAATTCAGATGATGGATTGCCCCCTCGCTGTAGGACAGGGCGAATGGGACCATAAAGGCCGGGAATTCGTCCAGAAAGGCGACTTCCAGGCCGCTCTAAACGCCTTTCGGCAAGCCGTGGATGTCAATCCCTCTTCCGCCCCCTCCTTGTATAACGCCGGACTCCTTTGCGAGTACCTGGGCGATACCGCCAGCGCCAAACAGTATTACCAGCGGGCCTGGCGGGTGAGTCCCGCCCCGGAATATCGTCAGGGACTCCAGCGAGTCTTGACACGGTAGAGATCTCACCAGCCATGAATATC
>CAZOTP010000496.1:0-1879 GCA_964582655.1 uncultured Pirellulales bacterium
TGCCGCTGGTGTCGTTTTTTGCGGGCGGGTGGATGATCGGGTGGGCGAGCTGTCCGTACGATCCGGTATGGGCGGAGCGGTATCCCAAACGGTCGGCGAAGATGGCGCTGGCGGGTCCGGCGGCCAACCTGCTGCTGGTTCTGCTGGCGGCGGGTCTGATCCGGCTGGGCGTTCGCGGCGGGGTATTCCAGGCGCCGGCCGCCATCAACTACAACTGCGTGACGACGGCGACGGATCCCAACAGCATCTTTTACGGACTGAGTTTTCTGGTGAGCATCGTATTCACGCTGAACCTGCTGTTGTTCTGTTTCAACCTGATTCCGTTTCCGCCCCTGGACGGCAGCAGTCTGCCCCTTCTGGTGCTGGAGCCGGACGCGGCGGATCGCTATCAGCAATTGGTTCGACAGCCGGGCGTTTATTTTATCGGTCTTTTGGCGGCCTGGCACGGGTTCGGGTATGTATTCGGACCGATTCAACTGGCGGCGATTAATCTGCTGTATCCGGGGCTTCAATACGGCTGAAAATTTTGGGGAGGAACTGGATTTTTCGACTGGCAGGACCTACAATCGGGTAGTCAAAACGTAAAAACGGCCTACAGGTAATCAGGCAACAGGTTGAAATTCGGGAACTTTTTACAGGAGAGTCCTATGAGCATTGACAAAGACAAACTGGTGGAACTGCTGAACAAGGACCTTGCGCTGGAATATTCGGCGGGGATTCAGTACATCCAGCACGCGGCGGTGATGACAGGGGCCCAGTTCGGGGATATCATCAAGGAGCTGAAAATCCACGCGAACGAGGAATTCGGGCATGCGATGGTTCTGGCCGATCAGATCGATTATCTCGGCGGCGTGCCGACGGTGGATGTGGGCAAAATCCACACCTCGCCGGACAACGTGGAGATGCTCAAGCAGGATCTGGCGGGTGAAAACGACGCCATCAATCGCTACAAGGTGCGCGTCAAACAGGCCGAGGACATGATGGAAATGGCGCTGGCCCATCAGCTGCGGACCATCCTGGCGGTGGAGCAGGAACACGCGATGGACCTGATCCAGGCGCTGGGAGAATAATCCGGCGGCGAAGGGAGCAGGGTGCGGAGCGGTTTCGACTTTTTGCATTCCATGCGGCATCAGGAGGATTTCGCGTGAGCAGAACGGCGGATGTGATCGAATATCAGATTTTCGGCGATGACATGCAGCTGGTAGAGATCGCGCTGGATCCCGGCGAAGGGGTCCGGGCCGAAGTGGGGTCCATGATGTACATGGAGCAGGGCATTGAAATGCAGACCACCAGCGGCGGCGGGCTGTTCAAGGGCTTCAAGCGGATGCTCACCGGCGAAAGTTTTTTCATCACGACGTTTCTTTACACCGGCGGGGGGAAAGGGCATGTGGCTTTCAGCGCGCCGTATCCAGGGAAAATCATTCCGCTGGACCTGACGGAGCTTGGCGGACAATTCCTGTGCCAGAAGGACGGATTTCTCTGCGCAGCGCAGGGAATCGACATCGATATTGCGTTCACCAGGCGCATCGGGGCGGGTCTGTTCGGCGGGGAAGGATTTATTCTCCAGCGATTAAGCGGCAGCGGACTGGCGTTTGTGCACGCCGGCGGGACCATCATCGAGCGGGATCTGAACGCTGGCGAGTCGCTTCGCGTGGATACGGGGTGCCTGGTGGCGTTTGCGCCGTCGGTGGAGTATGATATTCAGTTTATCGGCGGATTCCGCAACGCTCTGTTCGGGGGGGAGGGGCTGTGTCTGGCGAGGCTGCCGGGGCCGGGAAAAGTGTATCTGCAAAGCCTGCCCTTCTCGCGTCTGGCGGACCGCATGATGGCGGCGGCAAAATTCCAGGCCAAGGATGAGCGGAAAGGGGGCGCGGGGCTG
>CAZOTP010000497.1:0-1876 GCA_964582655.1 uncultured Pirellulales bacterium
CATTCTGTGGGAGATGATCGACGAAGTGATCGAGGAGCACACCGGGCTGATGCTCAGCGAGTCGTATCCGTACGAGTGCATCGTGGAGTGGGCGCGGACGGCGTTCGGGGTGGACCTGGACCTGAACCGGATCCTGGGGGCGGACCCGGAGGACATCGAGAAGGCGATTCACAGCCACGCCCGCAACAACGCGGAGCAGGAAATCGCCGTGACGCTGGGGGAATACATGAACGAGGACCTTCCGGCGGAGGAGTGGGACCTTCGGGGCCTGAGCAAGTGGGCGATGAGCCGGTTCGAGGTCAATGTGTCCCAGGCGCAGCTTCGCAAGATGTCGATCGAGGAGGTGCAGCAGCAGCTGACCGAATCGGCGGTGGGGCGCATCGACAAACACGACTATTCGCGGCTGGCGCAGTTTTTCGATCCGGACTTCGGGCGCAAGACGCTGGCCGAGTGGATCAACCAGAAATTCGGCCTTCGCATCCGGCCTCCGGAGCTTGCCGACCGCAAACCGGAGGAGGTCAAGGCCCTGTTGATCGAACGGGCGCGGCAGGTGTATCAGCGGCGCGAGATCGAGTACCCGGTGGAATTCATCCTGAACATCGCGCTTCGCCGCTCGCAGGCGGGCAGTTCGTATGTTGCCAAGGAGATTACCGACTGGGCGCAGTGGAAATACCGGGCGGGGCTGGACATCGAAAAGGTCCAGAACATGTCGTATGACCAGATTCGGGAAACACTGCTGGGGCTGAGCGAATCCTATCTGAATGACGGCCGGCTGGCGGAGGAAATCCGCACGGCGATCGAGCGGCACCCGTCCAAGGGGGACCTGGCGCAGTGGGCGAATGATCGTTTTGCTTTGAAGCTCACCGCCGATGCGATTCCGGATGAATCGCCGGAGGAATTCCTGCTGCCCCGCGCCCGCAACTTTATCCGGCGCGAGCTGACGGACCTGGAACGCTACGTTCTTCTGCAGATTTACGACGCGACGTGGAAAGACCATCTCTATTCCATGGACCACCTCAAGGGCAGCATCGGCCTGCGCGGGTTCGCCGAAAAGGACCCCAAGCTGGAATACAAGCGCGAAGGGTTCCGGATGTTCCAGGATATGCTCCGGGCCATTCGCGACAAGGTTACCGACATTATTTTCAAGGTCCAGCTCGACTCCGACCAGGCGGCGATGCGGAACGTCTGGAACATTTCCGCCGCGCAGCACGCCGACACCGCCCGGTTCGAATCGGATCAGCAGGCGGCGATGGCGCCGCAGGGCGAAGCCACCGTCGCCAAAACCATCAAACTCGAAAAACCCAAGGTCGGACGAAACGACCCCTGCCCCTGCGGCAGCGGGAAAAAATACAAAAAATGCTGCGGCCTGAACGCCTGAGGCTGTGACGGACGCTCATCTCTGATATTGTATGGCTGTCATGGCGAGGAGGCCAAAGGCCGACGAAGCAATCTCAATCCATCGTGGAAATTCTGACATGAACCAATTGGATCGTTATATTAAGAATGCTCCTTGGATATATACAGCTTTAGGGATTGTTTTTGTTTTACTGATGGCCGCGTTCCCTTTCTTTCAGCTTTTTTTAAATGTCCCTACACAAGTCGGTTTTATACTGTATTATGCGCTTTATGCATTCTTTGCCGCAGGCTTCCTATCCGGCCTTGTGCATATTATTTCCCGCAGAGGAAAACCAAAGCTTTTTCATGAAATGTTATATACATATTACTCCATATGTATAGCAGCGGCATTTTTTCTGATGATGGGCATCATATATTTCTCGGCCATGAATCGCTTACGTCTGGAAGCGCAAATTAATCTTCGCGTTCTTCTATGAAGCCAGGCGTGTCAAGAGAAAATGCTGCGAAAATTATTTAAATA
>CAZOTP010000498.1:0-1863 GCA_964582655.1 uncultured Pirellulales bacterium
GGAATAGACGGGAGGCTGGACGGGACCGGATGGAAACGCGAAAACCGCCGGAAAATCCGTGCCCAGAGCCTTGAGAATCTTGTTCAGGGTCGCCAGGGTGGGGCTGGTTTGCCCTTTTTCGATGGAATTCAGACCCGCCGGCGAGATGTCCGCGTTTCGAGAAAGCTCCCGCAAGCCCATTTTCTGTTGAAGCCGCCACTGGCGAAGCCGCCGGCCCACATCGGACATTTCCATGGCATTTCCTGTTCTGTTCGATATAATGTACAGATGTTATGGAAAATTGTAACGCCCCAAAAAGCCTTCGTCAAATCTTTTTTCCGCCGGTTGCCAACGGGACCGGCCGCGGATATACTCACCGCACGCACGGGATTGACGGTGAACGGTTTGCCCGCCCGAAGCGAACAAGCAAGGAATACCCATGACGCAGTATATCATATCCATTACCGCCCGGGACCGGTCCGGGATCGTCGCCGGGGTGAGCGAGGCCCTGGCGGGATTGCAGGGGAACATCGAAGCGGCCAGCCAGACGGTGCACCGGGGATACTTTGCGATGATTCTCCTGGTAACATTGCCGGCGCCCGTGGAGGCGGACGTTCTTTCCCAGTCGGTTCGCAGGGCCGCCGGGAACGCCCTGCATGTGTATGTGACCGAATTTATTCCGGCTCCGCCGTCACCGACCGACACGCGGAAGTTTATTTTCACCTCCGTGGGTCCCGACCGGCCGGGGATTCTCAACGCGGTGGCGAATTGTTTCGCCAGCCGGCAGATCAACATCGACGACCTCTACTGTTTTGTGGAAAACGGGGATTTCATCATTATCTGCGCGGTGTCCCTGCCGGCGGAGATGGATGTGCACATGGTGCAGGACGATCTGGAGACGCTGGGACAGTCGCTGGGATTCACCGCCAGCCTCCAGCACGAAAATATTTTTACCGCGACCAACGATCTGGCCTTCGGGCCGATGAAATAACCGTGAGGAACTGACATGCTTCAAACCGAAGATATTCTCCGAACGATTCGAATGCTGCAGAGCGAGAAACTGGATGTCCGCGCCGTGACGATGGGCGTGGACCTGAATGAATGCGCCGGGCCCGATATCAAACACGTCTGCAAAAAGATAGCCCATAAAATTTCCTCCCGCGCCGCCCGGCTGGTCGAAGTCTGTGAGCGGGTGGGAGCAAAATATAAAATCCCGATTGTGAACAAGCGGCTGGCGGTCTCGCCGGTCAGCATTCTGCTGGAAGGGCACAGCGAGCCGGCGGCGATTGAAATTGCCCGCACGCTCGACGAAACGGTCTCGAAAATCGGGATCGATCTGGTGGGGGGCTTCACGGCGCTGGTGGAGCGTGCGATGACCCCGGGACAGAAAACCCTGATTCATTCCCTCCCTCAGGTGCTCAGCCAGACAAGAAGGGTGTGCGCTTCGGTGAATGTCGCCTCCAGCAAGGCGGGGATCAATGTTGATGCGGTCCGCGATCTGGGCGGCGTCATCAAGCGGTTGGCTGAAGCGACCCGGTCGCAGGACGGGTTCGGCTGCGCCAAGCTGGTGGTGTTCGCGAATATCCCGCCGGATAATCCCTTCATGGCCGGTGCGTTTCTCGGACAGGGCCAGGGCGATTGCGTCATCAATATCGGCGTCAGCGGGCCTGGCGTCATCAAGTCGGCGCTGCAGCGGGCGTGCGAAGCAGGAAAACCCACGCTGGGCGATTTGGCCGAACAGATCAAGCAGACCGCGTTCCGCGTGACAAGGGTCGGGGAACTGATCGGGCGCGAAGTCGCGATGGAATTGACGGTTCGATTCGGGATCGTGGATTTGTCGCTGGCGCCGACGCCCGAGGTGGGCGACAGCGTCGGGGTGGGTCG
>CAZOTP010000499.1:0-1857 GCA_964582655.1 uncultured Pirellulales bacterium
AAATGAGTTTCGTGTTTTTAAGTCTTTGTAATATCGCATGTTACAAACGGATAACATTTCAGCTCTCGAGGCCATACCCGGTGGAATACATGCAATTCCCCAGGGAAAACACCTTTCAATACAACGCAATGTGTTTTTCGCGTTTGAGGCATTGTCAAAAGTCGGTGCCAGAAAAAGCTGATGGATATAACTGACATTATTACAAGTAGTTACAGAAACGAAACTGGCTAACTGGAAACGGCACTAGCAATGGTAAACACGAAACATCAGAAGAACAGCTTTGCGATCCGAAGTATTTTCTGCTCCCAAGGCACACGGTGCGACACGCCTGCCGATCCGGCTATCTGCTCCAGATGCGACAGATACCATCGGTAATTTCGAAGCAGAGCCTCCCGATTGGAATACCGGGGGGCAAAGCGCAAAATCCTTTCCGCTTTTTCTATCGATACAATCGAATCCGCCGCCACTGTTTTGTAAATCCACGGATACAGAGGCGAAAGCCGCAATTTCTCCAATACCTGCAGAATAAATACGGCCGGAGCAGCAGGGATTCCCACAATCCTTTTCCCAAACCCCGCTTCATCCAGTACGCTCTGAAAATCCTCCCGAATCGTTCCAAATTCCTTCGCGGCGACGTTAAACACGTCATTCACTTCCACCGCCGGCCCCACCAGGCACGCATCAATCGCCTTGCATAAATCCTCCACATCCAGAAACTGGTACCGATTCCCTCCGCTTCCGAGCACGGGGAAATTCTTCCCGTCCTTCGCCCACTCATAAAGCATGGCAAACACCCCCAGCCGCTCCGGCCCGATAAATGACTTGGGACGCAATATCGGCACACAAAACCCTGTTGCCCGAAACCGTTCGCATACCGCTTCCGCCTCTATTTTCGCCTTGCCGTAATCCCCCGCCCCTATCCGCGGATCCGTTTCATAAATCGGATGATGATCCGGCACTCCATACACCGCGGTGGATGAAATGTGCACGACTCGATCCAATCCCAAATCCATCGCGGCCGACAAAACTTTTTGCGTTCCATCGACCTCTGTCGAAAAAATATCGTTCCTGGAATACAAAGGCAGCGCCGCCGCACAATGCACCGCCTGACCGCATCCTTTCATCGCCTTTCGAAGCGATTCCTCATCCCGAATATCCCCTGTTATCGCTTCCACCCATTCTTGTTCCGGATAGAAAAAATCCACCAGATCATACGAAATAATTTCGTATCCCCGGCCCAGCAAATAACGAATGAGATTAATTCCAAGAAATCCGGATCCCCCGGTAATCAATATCCTCATAAAATCCTCGGCAGGCTGACGTCTATCTTCGCCTCTCGCAAATTACGCTATAGAACAAAAACCCTCCGAACAGCGCCGAGCTGGTCAGCACGATGCACGCCCCGGTCGGCAAATCCGCGTAATAGGAAACCAAAAATCCCCCGACGGCGCTGAGCACCCCGAGAACCAGCGAAAGAATCACGACCGCCCGGAAGCCCCGCCCCACCTGGTACGCCGCCGCCGCGGGACTGGTCATCAGGCTGAACATCCGAAGCCCGCCCACCGCCTTCAAATTCACCGCCACCACCACCGCCGTCAAAAGCAAAAACAAAAATAAAATCCCTCCCACTCCAACCCCTTCCGCCGCCGCCATCGAACGGCTGAATAAAATCGACTTCAGCGGCCGGTGAAATCCCGTCAAAAACCCCGCTAGCAAAATCCCCAGCGACAACATGCAGATCACCGTCTCCGTCCGCACAAACAGCAGGCTCCCCCAAAGCAGGTTCAGCGCCTCGCTCCGTCCCTCCTGAATCAGCCCGACTCCCAGGAACGTCACCCCCAGCAATCCGCTGAACAC
>CAZOTP010000500.1:0-1855 GCA_964582655.1 uncultured Pirellulales bacterium
GGGCGGGAGGAGATGGGGGATGTGGTAGGATATATAAACCGAATTCGGGGAAGAAAAAGAATTTGAATCACCGAGTTCACGGAGAAGCACAGAGAAAAATATTTTTGACAGGAATGACAAGATTGATTAGATTGGAAAATGCAGAAAAAGTTAAAGCCCCATTTTTTACACAAGAACATAAAAAGGAGAGTATATGGCCATACCGGATTATCAAACGCTGATGCTGCCTGTGCTTCGTTTTTATTCCGATCAGAAGGAACACTCTTTTCGGGATGTGGTGGAAGCACTTGCTGACGAGTTCCAACTTACGGAACAGGAGCGAAAAGAAATGCTGCCTTCGGGGCAGCAGGAGATTTTTGAAAACCGCGTGGGCTGGGCCCGGACTTATTTGAAAAAGGCGGCCCTCATCGAGACGACCCGGCGGGGATTTAATCAAATTACCAAACGCGGGATGGAGGTTCTCAGGCAGAATCCAAGCCGGATTACCAATGAATATCTCGAGCAATTTGAAGAATTTAAATCGTTTCGATCTTTACGCCATACAAAAGAAGAGACAGAATCAGAAACGAATATAAACAACAAAACCCCGGAGGAATCGCTTGAATCGGCCTATCAGAAAATCCGGGGTGATCTTGCCGCGGAACTCTTGCAGCGAATGAAAACCTGTTCGCCCAATTTCTTTGAGCGTCTGGTTGTAGAGGTTATCGTCAAGATGGGATATGGCGGGACCAGGCAGGATGCCGGCAAGGCGATCGGGCGATCCGGCGATGGCGGGATAGACGGCATTATCAAGGAAGACAAACTTGGACTTGATACTATTTACATTCAGGCGAAACGGTGGGAGAATACAGTCGGAAGGCCTGAAATTCAGAAATTTGTCGGAGCGCTGACCGGACAGCGGGCCAAGAAAGGGCTTTTTATCAGTACTTCGGATTTCAGCCGTGACGCCATGGATTATGTTTCTCGCATTGATACTAAAATTGTATTGATTGATGGTGAAACGCTGGCCGAACTAATGATCGATCATGGGGTTGGAGTTTCGACAGTCGGGATGTTTGAGTTGAAAAAGATCGATACGGATTATTTTGCGGAAGAATAAATATCATGCTTCGCAAGAAAAAGAATTGCTTTGGTAAGTAAGGGGTTCGCAGAATGAAGAGCGAGTGGTTGGGGGAAATGGTTGAGATATGACGCGGAAGCAGGTTAAGACGGTGCTGGGGACGGGGAGGAAGAAAGTGGGAAAGGTGCGAAAGGTGCGAAAAGTTTGAAAGGTGCGAAAGGTGGAATGTATGCCAACGCAGGCACAGGGGTAAACGGATAGTTGAGATTGCCGCGTCGTCCTTCGGCCTCCTCGCAATGACAATATGAGCGCATGTGGTAAACGCAGGTTTGAGATTGCTTCGCTGCGCTCGCAATGACAACAGGGGATACTCCGATGGGGAAGAGTTATTATGTGTATCTGATGACGAATCGTGGGAATCGGGTGATTTATACGGGGGTGACGGGTAATTTGAAGAGGCGGGTATGGCAGCATAAGAACAAGGAGGGGGCTGAATTTACACAGAATTATAATGTGAATAAGCTGGTATATTTTGAAGTATTTGGGCAAGTGGAGGCAGCGATTCATCGGGAGAAGCAGATCAAGGCGGGGTCGAGGGCGAAAAAGATGGCGCTGATTGACGGTATGAATCCGGAATGGAAGGATTTGTTTGAGATTCTGTAGGCACAGGGTATTCGGATGGTTGAGATTGCCGCGTCGCTTCGCTCCTCGCAATGACAAATGGGCGCACGGGGTAAACGGATAATTGAGATTGCGTCGCTTCGCTCGCAATGACAGGGCACAGGGTGGACGGGC
>CAZOTP010000501.1:0-1855 GCA_964582655.1 uncultured Pirellulales bacterium
TTTGTTCAGGCGGTGCGGGAAAACGATTCACGGTATATCCTTTCGGGTTCGGAGCAGACGCTGCAGAGCCATCGGATGGTATTTGCGGCGGAGCGGGCGCGGGTTACGGGACAGGTGGTGGCTTTGTAATTTGTTTTTTTATAGGGCTTCGATGTCAACGTTTTATTGGCAGGAAAATCATGAGAATTGTGCGGGTGATTGATGCGAAGGGAGCGGAGGTATATGCGGCCCAGCGGGAGGAAGGGAGGCTGCTTCGATTATCGAAGTGTATCTTCGGGGAGACGCCTGCGGTGACGGATGAGGTTGTTTCGGCGAAGCGGAGGCTGTGTCCGGTGGAGCCACGAGCGATTTTTTGCATCGGAGCGAATTACCGGCGGCATGCGGAGGAGAGCGGGATTGCGATTCCGAAGTGGCCGGTGGTGTTCATGAAGAATATTTCGGCGGCGGCGGGTCATGAGCAGGCGATCCAACTGCCAAAGGTCTGCGAGGATGAGGTGGATTATGAGGGGGAACTGGCGGTGGTGATTGGGCAGGTGTGCAAGGATGTATCTTGCGAGAAGGCGCTGGAGTATGTGTGGGGGTATATGGCGGCGAATGACATATCCGCGCGGGTGTGGCAGAAGGACAAGGGCGGCGGGCAGTGGGTGCGGGGAAAGAGTTTTGATGGTTTCGCTCCCATGGGGCCGGCGCTGACGACGGCGGAGGAAATTGCCGACCCCAATGCGCTTCGAATCCGGACGGAGCTGAATGGGCAGACGATGCAGGATTCGAACACGCGGGATATGATTTTCGATGTGCGGACGCTGATTTCGTTTTTGTCGCAGGATACGACGCTGCTGCCGGGGACGGTGATTTTGACGGGGACACCGGAAGGCGTGGGCTGGTCGCGGAAGCCCAAGCAATTATTGCATGCGGGGGATCGCGTATCGGTGGAGATTGAGAAGATCGGGAAGCTGGTTAATACGATTGTATAAATGAGGCAAAGGGCAAACGAGGTTTGAGCAGAGAAAAGATTTTCTTTAGAATGGGTGTGAAGCAGAAAGAAGAGATTGCCGGATGGCGGTTTGAATAAGGAAGGATATTATTATGAATTTTGTCAAGGGTATGCGGTTTGTGATTGGCTATTTGTTCTTTGCGGGTGGTTTATTATTGGCAGACTCTGGAAAGGACGATTTTGCAGAATTAGCTCGGATTGCTTCACTGGAGGGAGAGGAATATCTTAACGCAAGGGATCAGTTTGTTCAGTCTCATAAGAATAATCCTGTTGACCTGAATGAAGCTCTTGGGAAAGAATGGAGTGTGGGATTGATGGCAGCCATTATTAATTCAAGAATAATAGAGCCAGAATTGTACGCTAAATGGGATACATTCGGATTATCACAGACAAGAGGCGGCCATTTCCGTTGGAGTTCTGGCATGCCACTGGATTGTGCAGATCCAAATTATCAGAACTATATGAGTAATATACAGTATTATGTAATCGAAAATATATGGAAAGCGAAAGGATATATATGGGATGTAAAAGACAAAAAGCTATATGAGAATTTACAGTCTCTATGGGCGAAGAATATTTGGCCGCAAGATGCTTTAGATGATTTACTGGAATATTTTCGAAGAGGGAGAAATTATACGTCTAAGAAGTTATGGAATAAAATAGTTACTGATCCAACATGCAATGTCCCAAAGCTTAAAATGTTAGCAAATTATGCCCGCATGGAGGATGAAAGCGAGAACACCAAGAACTATTTTGAAAGTCAGTTAAAAGGATCGATTTCATCAGAGGTTAAGAAAGAGATTATTAATGGTCTGCTGGTTCGGAAGATATAGTTGTTCTGCGCGGTCCGAGCGGCTGGAG
>CAZOTP010000502.1:0-1844 GCA_964582655.1 uncultured Pirellulales bacterium
ACTTGTATTATAAACGTTTATGGTTAGTAGGCTTTGGAAACCGGTCAGTTTGAGTAATAAGAACTTTGAAAGACTGCAAATCAAAATACGCAAGGAGTGAATCATGACCACACGAACTCTTTTCCAATGGGCTTCAATCCTCATCCTTTCTTTGGCCATATTCCCGACCTGTCCGCTTTTTGCGGCAGATGCGCCGGCAGAATTTTACATCAGTCCCGAGGGAAGTGATGAAAATCCGGGAACTTTCGAAAAACCTCTGGCAACGCTGGCCGGAGCGCGTGATCTGATCCGTAAAAACAAGGCCTCCCTCTCCGGCAATATCACCGTCTATCTCAAAGACGGCAGCTATACTCTTCGTGAGCCATTTGTACTCGAATCCCAGGATAGTCCCGCCGGTTCCGCCGCTCTTCTCTTTGCCGCCGCTCCCGGCGCCAACCCCCTCCTCACGGGCGGCGTCCCCGTTACAGGCTGGACAAAGCAATCCGACAATCGCTGGACGGCGAGCATCCCCAAAGAAACCGCCGCGATGGTTCGCTTTCCCCAGCTTTTCCGCGACGGCAAACGTCTGACGCGAGCCCGCTTCCCCAACGAGGGCTATCTGACCATCGTCAAAGTCACCAAAGATCTGAGGCAGCTCCAATTCGATCAGAAACTCCCCGATGAAAACGCTCCCGGCCCCGACGCCATGCTCGTCTGCCTGCTCGACTGGATTGACAGCCGCGTGAACATCGATCGCATTCAGGGCGATACCCTCTTCACCCGTCAGCCCGCCGGCTGGATCGGACACCGCAACTGCTCCTCTTCCCCCAAGCGGAAAGCGTGGCTGGAAAATTCGATTGCCTTTCTCGATCAGCCCGGGGAATGGGTTCTCGATAAAAATTCCGGAGTGATTACGTATTTCGCCCGGGTCGGCGAAAATCCAAACGATCATGCGTTTATTCTCCCCCTTACAACCCAACTGCTTCTCCTCAAGGGGAAACCCAATAATCCTATTCAAAACATACAGTTTCAAGGCATTGCCTTTGCCTACACAGACTGGGATTTTCCAGCCTTTGGCTACCGGGGCATACAGGCCTGCTATCACGGAACCTCGGAAAAGCCTCTCGAACCGGTGTATCCCATGCCGGCCGCGGCACAGTGGACCTGGGCGCAAAACTGCTCGCTGACCCAGTGCACCTTTGCTCACACCAATGCCTCCGCTCTTGCACTCGGCGCAGGATGCACTGATAACAAAATCGAAAGATGCGAATTTTTTGACATTGGCGGCAACGGCGTCCACCTCGGCTTCCCCAACGGCCCCCTCGCCGATTACAACAAGGACTGGTACACCGCCGGCGAAGTCCCGCAGAATAACGAGGTCCGCAACTGCACCCTCCGCCAATGTGGCGCTGTCAGCGTGGGCGCCGTCGGCATCTTCACCGCCTACTGCGAAAACACCCTCATCTCCCACAACCTCATCTGCGATCTGCCCTATACCGGTATTTCCTCCGGCTTCGCCTGGCACGATAAACCCACAAACCACAAGGGAACAATCATCGAGTGGAACCACATCCATCATGTCATGACCCGCCTCACCGATGGCGGCGGAATCTACACCCTCGGCCTCCAGCCTGGCGCCGTCATGCGGGGCAATCACATCCACGACCTGCCCAAACAGGCCCTCCCCTACGGTGCACCCAGCAACGGATTCTTCATCGATCAGGGAACCACAGCCATCCACTTCGAGGACAACATCATTTACAACATCGGCGATGAACCGATTCGATTCAACATCTCCGAAAAAGAAAACCAGACCTGGGGCAAAAATTATCTGGGCATTACACCCGACCGGCCCGAGTTCCCCA
>CAZOTP010000503.1:0-830 GCA_964582655.1 uncultured Pirellulales bacterium
TGCTAAACGTTCGCTTTTCAGCCGCTTCCATGATTGCGCCGATCAGCTCATTGAAACTCATCCCGTTCAACGCCGCCAGGATCGGCAGGTCGGAATCGTGAAAATTCAGACCCGCCAGGGGATTGATCTCCATAAATTCCGGATTTCCGCCGGCATTCAGTTTCATATCCACGCGTCCACCATCGCGCGCACCGGTCACTTCCCAAACCCTGAGTGCGAGTTCTCCGCATTTTTGAGCCAATTCGCCATGAAGGGCCTTGTAATCGATCACTTCTTCATAGTTCTGCTTGTTCTCATAGGAATAGATTTCCCGGATATTCTTTCTGAATATTACTTCCATGACACCGACCACCTGTGCGTCATTTCCGTTTCCGACCACACCGACAGTAAATTCGCGGCCCGGAAGATACGATTCGACCAGCACAGGTTGGCGAAAGCGATGAAGCAAATCATAACACACCGCTCTCAGTTCATCCTCATTATTTACCAGCGAATATTCGCTAAT
The DNA here is from genome assembly GCA_964582655.1 of uncultured Pirellulales bacterium. Taxonomy (GTDB): domain Bacteria; phylum Planctomycetota; class Phycisphaerae; order Sedimentisphaerales; family SM23-30; genus CAZOTP01. The sequence continues at coordinate 506 of CAZOTP010000503.1, forward strand.
CCCTTTCCCGGTACCTTCCGATACCGGTTTGACAAAAAGAGGAAACGCCGGTTTTTCCCCGGCTAAACTGTCTTCCGAACGGATCAGACAAAAATCAGGGGTCGGAACTCCTGCATCGCGAACGACCCGCTTGCACATGGCCTTATCGAGCGTTAAAGCCAGTGTGGCGGGACCGGAAAACACGTAGGGGATTTGCCAGTTGTCCAGTAAAGCCGGAACTAACGATTCCCGGCCATCGCCATGCAGCCCCTCACAAATATTGAAAACCATATCCCACCGGTCGCCATCCAGCAGATAGCGAAACTGGTATGCCTTTCCGGGGGCC
>CAZOTP010000503.1:840-1839 GCA_964582655.1 uncultured Pirellulales bacterium
ATCCAGCAAACGCTGCATCAATGCCCGCGCATGCCCGATCCTCTCGGCCTGGTAGCCCCAATGCCGCAACGCTTTTTCAATACCCTCAATGGTCTCTTCTTTATCTAACTCTGCTGTTTCTTCGGCAGAATATCCCAAAGCCAGATATTCTGACTTCAGATCGTACGTCAGTCCTACTCTCATCTGTTCACTCTTCTTTTTACTTACGCCCCGCTACGCGCTCATACCTCTGCATCCGGATAATAAAATGTTTTGCCTTCATAGTTTTTCAGGATCAGGTTCCCGTTTTCCTTTCCCTGGAAATAATCGGGAAGCAACGGGATTTTCCCTCCTCCGCCGGGAGTATCGATCACGTAATTTGGAATGGCATACCCGGTGGTAAAACCGCGTAATCCCTGAATAATTTCGATCCCTTTACTGACGGGAGTCCTGAAATGGGCCGACCCCGGGATCGGATCGCACTGATAAAGGTAATACGGCCGCACCCGCATCTTCAGCAGCCGATGGACCAATTGCTTCATCGTCTCGACATTGTCGTTGACGCCCGCCAACAGGACCGTCTGCGAGCCTAACGGAATGCCCGCATCCGCCAGCCGCGTGCATGCCTGGAACGACTCCGGCGTGCATTCGTCCGGATGGATGAAATGCAGGCTCATCCATAGCGGATGGTGCTTGCGAAGCATCCGGCAAAGCTCGGGCGTAATCCGCTGCGGCAACACGGCCGGCATCTTCGTCCCGATCCGAAGGAATTCCACATGCGGAATGCTCTGCAATTGGGTCAAAACCCAGTCCAGCCGCTCGTTGCTCAAGGCCAGGGGGTCACCGCCGGAAATCAGCACGTCGCGAATCGTCGGTGTCCGCCGGATGTAATCGAATGCCTTTTCCAGCCGCGATTCCTCCGGCGTTATCTCGTGATGGCCGACGATCCGAGACCGCGTGCAATAGCGGCAGTAGCTCGAACAGAAATCGGTGACCAAGAGCAATACCCGATCCGGATAC
>CAZOTP010000504.1:0-1828 GCA_964582655.1 uncultured Pirellulales bacterium
TGATAAACTGACCATAACCGTCTAAAATCATCCCAAAAAGTCAGTCAAGTTGAGCATTTATGTTTGATACGACATTGGCTCATGAGATTCTTCGACAGAATCAGGATGCCGCGGGGAAAATCCTCTCTCGGATGGAAACCATCCAAACGGTTTCGGATTTTACAGAAAGTCCCGCCGGGATGGAAAAGATGGATTCGATTTGCATGCTTTTGATTGTCATCGGGGAATCCTTGAAGAATCTGGATGAAGTCACACATGAAGAACTTCTCTCAAAATACCCTCAGATTGATTGGAAAAAGGCAAAAGGCATGCGGGATATTCTGACACATCACTATTCGGACGTGAGCGCGGAAGCGGTTTTTCACACCTGCCTGGAGAAAATCAAGCCGTTGCACGATGTGGTTCAAAACATGATCGAGGAATTGTAAAACTAATCCAGAATCGGCTATACGTTGTTTATTTTGCAGGAAAGGCAAAGACGATATGACGGACGCGAAGCAGGCGAAGATACTGATTGTGGACGATGACGCGATTATTCGGGATTCGCTCTGCGAATTTCTGCGGCTGGAGGGGTACGGGTGCGAGGGGGCGGGAAATTTCGACGCGGCGCTGAATGCGCTGGAGAAGCAGAGTTACAACCTGGTGATTACGGATGTGAACATGCCGGAGGTGGACGGATTCGAGCTGCTGCGGGTGATTCGCAAGCGGTATCCGGAAATTGTGACGATCATCATCACCGGCTATGGGACCATCGAAAGCGCGGTGGAGGCGATCAAAGCGGGGGCGTACGATTACCTGACCAAGCCGATTGTGGACGACGAGATCCGGATGATCGTGAAGCGCGCGATGGACCAGCAGTCGCTGATTCAGGAGAACCGGCAGCTCAAGGATCAGCTCAAGAACAAGTACGGCATCGAGAACATCGTGGGGCAGGATTTCAAGATGCTCAAGGTGTTCGACCTGATCGAAGCGGTGGCCGAGAGCAAGGCGACGGTGCTGATTACCGGTCAGAGCGGGACGGGCAAGAGCCTGATCGCGCGGGCGATTCACCAGCGGTCGGACCGGGCGGGCAAGTCGTTCGTGGAGGTCAGCTGCGGAGCGCTGCCGGAGTCGCTGCTGGAAAGCGAGCTGTTCGGGCACGTGAAGGGATCGTTTACCGGGGCGGTAAACGACAAGAAGGGCAAATTTGAGGTGGCGGACGGCGGGACGATTTTTCTGGATGAAATCAATTCGGCGACGCCGGGTTTTCAGGTGAAGCTGTTGCGGGTTTTGCAGGAGAGGCAGTTCGAGCCGGTGGGGAGCGTGGACACCAAGACCGTGGATGTGCGCGTAATCCTGGCGACGAATGTGGATTTGAAGAAGGAGGTGCGCGAGGGGCGGTTCCGCGAGGATTTGTATTACCGGATCAATGTGGTGAATATCGATCTGCCGGGACTGGCGGACCGCAAGACGGATATCCCGCTGCTGGCGGAGCGGTTCCTGCGGAACATGTGTGCCACGCACAACAAGCGAATCAGCCGGCTTTCGGAGGAAGCGATCCGATATCTGGAGAATTACAACTGGCCGGGCAACGTGCGAGAACTGGAAAACGTGGTGGAGCGGGCGGTGGTGCTGGGTCATGGCAGCGAGGTGCGGGTGGAGGATCTGCCGCCTCATGTGATTGAATACATGGAGAGCCGCCAGACGATGGAGTACCGGCCGATGAGCCTGCACGATGCGCTGGAGGAGCCGGAGAAGAAGATTATCGAGATGGCGCTCCGGCGGCACAACTGGAACCGGCAGTTGACGGCGGAGATGCTGGAGATCAACCGGCCGACGCTGTACTAGA
>CAZOTP010000505.1:0-1824 GCA_964582655.1 uncultured Pirellulales bacterium
CGAAATCCGATTGATAGGATTGGGGGGTATGGCAGCGGATTTCGTCGGTGACGGCGAGGGATCCGGTGTTTTGTCTGGAGTAGGTGAAGGTGCGGAGCAGTTTCGTGAGATCGGGGACATCGTAGGAGGAAGCGAGGTCGTACTGAATGGTGTCGGATTCGGGTGTGAGGGAGAGTGCGGTGAGGCGGGCGCGGGATTGGCGTCCGGTTTCCTGAAGTTTTCCGGCGATGACGGGGACGGAATGTCCGTAGGAGTTGAGAACATTGCTGATATAGCGTTTGTTGGAAAAGGTTCGTTTGGTGTAGGGTTCAGGACCCGGATCGACGATGAGAGGGGATTTTCCGGCGATCACGATGAAGGAGCCGTTGTCATTGTGATTGTGGGCTTCGGCGTTGTGTCCGCCTTTCAGGGCGACGGCGAGTAGGCAGTTTGGATTGGGGCCCGGACGACCGATGAGCAGGCCGGATTCGTCAAACCAGGAGCGGAGAGGGAATTCCTCATCGGCGGCGATAGGCGGAAGGGGAGCGGCGGTGGAATTGGGCAGGGCGTACATGAGATTTTCGGGGAAGCCTCCTGCGCCGCCGATTATTTCCATGGGGTCAACTGACATCGAGGGGGGGCAGTCGAGGGAGAATTTTTTGCAGAGGAAATTCATGAGCCGAGCATCGGGTTTAGCTCCGAAGGAGCAATCGGAAAAATTGGGGTAGATGCCATGTATGATTTCGATGTTGAGGCCGAAGCGTGCGATGGCGGGGATCATGGCTTGCTTGAGGAGATCGATTTTTCCGTTGGAGGCTTGATAGATGAGTTCGGAGAGGAAGACATAGTTTCCGAAGCCGAAGTTCCAGTAGCCGACGCCTTCGGTGCAGTAGCCGTCAGCGTTGTAGCCTGCTTGATAATAGCGGGAGTAGGTACGAGCGGCTTCGACGAAGAAGGCGCGGTCGGCTTTGGAATCGAGGATGGCGAGCGCGGCGCCGGTGACGCCTGCGAGGCAGACAGCGTTCCAGTTGTGGCGGGAACGGAGCCAGTTGTTTTCGGGACGTTTGGCGAGGACCATTTCGCGGAAGGGAGTCAAGACCCGCTGGTGGACATTTTCGCGGATGAGGGCTCGCAGTTCGGGGGAGAGTTTTTCGTTCAGGAGGACATCGGCGGTGGCGAGCTGCCAGGCGAACATGGCGGAGAAAAGATCGATGTCGATGGTGCGGCCATAGAAATTGTCGAGTTCATCATCGTGGGCGGGGAAGACCCATGTGGGTTCCTTGCAGATTTCGCGGACGATTTCTTCGAAGGGTTTGAGGAATCGCCCTTTGTTTTCAAGGAGTTCGGCAAGTGTGAAGACGGCGACGCGGTTTCTCCTGGTGCCTGCGACGGCTTGCCAGGAATCGCGGTTTCCGGTGCGGTCAAAATCGAGGAATAAGTCAGCAGGCTGGTCTGGAATGGGCTGGGAGAGGAGGGATTCGGCCTGCCGGATGATTTTTTGCCAGGAGGGGCGGGCGGCGAATTGATCCCATATGGTGCGATCCTGTATGGGTCGACCAAAAGCGACAGGAGCATCGATGAGAACGGACTGGGCCTGACGGATGTGTTTTCCCTGAATGGAACCGCCTTCTTCGTCGGCGCGGAGGGAAAGAGAGAAAGATGAAACGAGAAGAAGAGAGCAGAGGCAGACGGCGTTTCGCATCGCGTTGTTTCCTTTCGGTTCCATGTTTTTTTTGTGTGACAGTTTCTGCGGGGGCAGGTTGGGTGGAAATTGTCAGAGGCGGACGGCAGGATGCCCTGGGGTCAATTCTGATCCATCCGGCGGTATAGTCTTCTGCATACGGT
>CAZOTP010000506.1:0-1815 GCA_964582655.1 uncultured Pirellulales bacterium
GGGGCGGAGAGGGATTCTTCCGGCAGCCGAGGGCCGCGAAAACAATTAATCCGATTGTCCAGCCGATACGCATGTTATGAATTCTTTTTTCCAAGGGGCATTGTAAAACGATCCTGGAGGGAAGTCAATGCGAGGGGGTACGGCGCGGGGAGATAATTTTTATCGCGTGTCCGGAGCCAATGAGTACAATACGTGAAGATATTTTTTTGAAGGAGATTGAACGGTGAAACGGAATGGTATGATGCATTTGGCGGTTTTTGTCGGCGCGGCATTCTGGAGCGGAACTCTGTTTTTTCCGGGATTGACGTTTGGGGCGGAGGGAGGCGGGGCGTATCGGGTTCTGGGTGCGGGAGTGAAGCCGGCGGATTCGCGGCTGGGTGCGCTGCGGACGCTGGAGGATTATTTTCCGATGCAGGAGCCGGCAAACGCGGCGGAGTGGCAGGAGCGGGCGGGGGAGCTTCGGCGGCAGATTCGGGTGGCGGCGGGACTTTGGCCCTGGCCGGAGAAGACGGCGCTGAACGCCGTGGTGCATGGGAAGGTGAATCGCGGGGAGTACACGGTGGAAAAGGTGTATTTCGAATCGTACCCGGGGTTTTACGTGACGGGGAATTTGTATCGGCCCCAGGGGAGGGAAGGGAAGCGGCCCGTGGTGTTGTGTCCGCACGGGCACTGGGACGAGGGGCGGTTCAACCGGACGGAGCCGGAAAAGCTGCGGGAGCAGATCGCGGCGGGTGCGGAGCGGTTCGAGACGGGGGGCGGTTTTCCGCTTCAGGCGCGATGCGTGCAGCTGGCGCGGATGGGGTGCATCGTGTTTCATTACGATATGGTGGGGTACGCCGACAGCGTGCAGCTGGATCACCGGGGCGGGGCGCGGGAGTCGATGAGCCGGCGGGATCGGTGGGGGCTGTTCAGCCCGCAGGCGGAGCTTCGGCTGATCGGGCTGCTGGGGTTGCAGACGTGGAATTCGATCCGGGCGGTGGATTTTGTGTGTTCGCTGGAGGATGCGGACGCGGAGCGGATCGCGGTGACGGGTGCGAGCGGGGGCGGGACGCAGTCGTTTCTGCTGGCTGCGCTGGATGAGCGGATCGCGGTATCGGCGCCTGTGGTGATGGTTTCGACGGCGATGCAGGGGGGGTGCGGGTGCGAGAACGCGTGCTATCTGCGGATCGGGGCGGGGAATATCGATTTGGCGGGGGTGTTTGCGCCGAAGCCATTGTGCCTGATCGGGGCGAACGACTGGACGAAGGAGATTGAGACGAAGGGGTATCCGGAATTGCAGCGGCTGTATGAAATGCTGGGGAAGAAGGAGAATGTGCATGCGAAGGCGTTTTTGCAATTCGAGCACAATTACAATTCGGTGAGCCGGACGGCGGTGTACAACTGGGTGAACCGGCATTTCGGGCTGGGGTACGCCGAGCCGGTTCTGGAGCGGGATTTTACGCCTCTGACGCGGGAGGAGATGAGCGTGTGGGATGAGGAGCATCTCCGGCCTGCGGGAGAGCAGGTTGGGGAGGCATTCGAGAGCGGGTTTCTGGCGGGTCTGGCGGGGGCTTCGCAGAAGCAGATGGAGGCGCTGATTCCGAACGATGCGCAGGAGCTGGCGCGATACCGGGAGATCGTCGGTGGAGCGTGGCAGGTGATGCTGGGCCGGAGGCTGGAGGATGCGGGGGAGGTGAAGAAGGAGCTGACGCGGACGGAGCAGAGGGACGGGATGACGGTGGAGTATCTGCTATTGAATGATACGGCGGCGGGGGAGCAGCTGCCCGCGGCGGCGGTGCGGGCGGTGGGGGGATGGCGGACGGGGGTGGTCGGGGG
>CAZOTP010000507.1:0-1813 GCA_964582655.1 uncultured Pirellulales bacterium
CCTCGCATCACCATCATCCATTGCTCAAAGATTTTTCGGTTGAAATCCCATGTGTTTTCATAAACGATTTCCCTCGGAATCGAAGCCAGTAATGACGAAGAAATATGCCGCCATATACCACTAACGACGCCGCGCAGGCAATCCCGTTCTCCACCGCTGTGTTTCCATGCCCTTCATCGGAATGCTGGAATCCGATTTTTACAATTCCAAACACAACCGCCCCGAACGTCAGGGAACGCCATAAAAGCGATGTTTCTCCGATCCACTCCTTCGCCTTCCATCCCAGCTCTCGCCAGTACAATCCCAGCATCAGGAGAAATGACACGATTGTCGCGACGTTAACAGTCCAGCATACTCCCGCTGTACCGTATCGTCGATACATCGGGATCAGGAACATGGCGATAAGCCCTGCATTCACCGCGCTTCGGAGCAGGCACCACCCCAGCCGATTAATCGCGTAAAATACCGGGGATATCAGACGAAGCAGAACTTGAAATATTCCGAATATCGAGAGAAGTCCAAGTGCTTCCCCAATTGTTTTATACTTTGCAGGCAGCATCGCCGTCAATTCATTTGAAAACAATCCGATCAGAAAAAACACAGGCAGGGAAACCATTCCAATACACTGAAACATCTCGACGGTCGCTCTCCGCAGTTTCTTGCAATCCTGCTGAATGCTCGCCAGCGCCGGAAATCCAACTGTGATTGCCAACTGCGACATCACAGTGCATCCCATCGCAATCAACGCCGACGCCAGACTGTAAATCCCCACCTCCGTTTCGCTCCCCGCCTTGCCCAGTAATAGAATATCCAGCCTCATCCCCAGGCTGTCTATCAGGCTTACCAGATAAATCATCACTCCAAATGTTAACAGCTCTCCTGCTGCCCGCTTTTCCCACCTCGCCGCCGGCCGAAACGGATGAATCCGGTAACTTGCCGCGCACAAAAGGCCCGACGCTAGAATCTCGCTGAACACCACCGCTTTCGCATCCCGCCATAGCCACCCCAGTATCACCGCCGCAACCATCCCCGCTGCCTGTGTTCCTGTCTGTACCTTCGCCAGAGTTCCGAACCGCATCTCCTTCTGCAAAATCACCAGGCTGTTGCTGCAAAGCCCTTCCAGAATCAGAATTATGCTGCACCATCGAAGCAGCCCTGTCAGTTCCGGATTTGCGTAATTCCCCCCGAAAATTCTCACCTCCGGCGCCCCCAAAAATAAAATCCCCGCCAGAATCACGTTCCGTATCAGATTTAGCCACCAGGCCGTATCGAGATACGCCGGATCCGCCTCCCGGGAGTTTTGAATCAGTGCATGGCGGATCCCGATATCCGAGAACTCCCGTAGAATCCCCATCACGCACCATACCAGAGCCAGAATCCCAAACACCTCCGGCGCAAGCAACCATGTCAGCGCCCACAGCCGAGCCATCCGGAGGATCTGGGTCGCCAGACTTTGAGCCGCCATCCATCCACACCCCCGGAAAAACCGCGCCAGCAAACTTTCTCCTGTAAATAGCGTGCGTATCATATCCTTATGTAATCGGCTAGTCCCCCGAGGAAAGGTTAAAAGTCTCCCTATTACCGTCCTGACGTCGTTGGACGCCCGGTCTGCCCGAATTAAATCCGGACCACATGGATTTTCAGATCCCCAAAAAACAGGAAACGAAACCGAATATCTCCGGCCCGTTTCCTGAGAATGTTTCGATGGATTGTGTTGATTACAGGCTTCGACGCCGCCGCAGATACCCTACAAGACTCACGCCAATTCCGCCTAAAAGAAGCGATCCAGGAGCCGGAACCGGTGGGGGGGAGG
>CAZOTP010000508.1:0-1800 GCA_964582655.1 uncultured Pirellulales bacterium
CGCCCGTCCGCCCGCTTGGCCAGCCCATACCCATCCCCGCCCGCCTCGCTCGTCTTCACAAACAGCGCATCTGCCCCCACCTTCTCCCGCCACGCTTCCAGCGACTCAATCGACCGCTTCTCCGCTTCCGTCACAGGCACCAGAAAACTCCGGCAACCCGCCCCGCAGCAACGGCACGTATATCGTTGCCTGATAAGCACTTCCGGATGTATCACCAGCTTCATCGCGTGCGTTCCAATCCATCCTAAAACAGGTTCCGCGAATTCCGATAACAATATCGGACCTCGATTCGTCCCCATCTCTCAATGCCTTTCCCTTTTTACCGCAGTTTTGCCCTTTTTACCATCCTAACCAGTCCATTTTTTTGTATAATAGAGATAGAATCATCCAGGCGATACCGCTGTAGGAGATGTGGAATGGCTTCATTACAGGGTACAAAAGAAGCTGTCCGTGGCAAACCCGCCATCCAGGGACCGGCTCTTTTACCCCGTCCTGTCAGGGTGATTCTCACGATTATGCTTTCGTCTGGCCTTGCGATTCTCCTGCTTTCCTCGTTCCTCCAGGCCCAGACCCCGGAATCCTCCGAACCCGCAACGGAAGAAGCCTTCAACTCCATCAAAGAATGGCCCACTCCCCTGCCCCAGCACAAACCCCGCTTCGCCCCCGATGAAATCCTCGTAAAATTCAAATCCCATATCACCGAAACCGCTAAACTTAACTTCCACAAAAAACACGGCGTCGATCGCATTCGCGCCAGCGCACGCGGAAAATTCGAACGACTCCGCCGGCCGACAAATCAAACAATCGACGCTTTGCTGCAAACCTACCAGGCCAGCGATCAGGTTGAGTACGCCGAAAAAAATTACTGCGCCTATGCCTTCTTCGCCCCCAATGACACTTACTATTCCTACCAGTGGCACCTCTACAATCCCGTCAATGGCGGTATCTACACAAACAACGCCTGGGATATCCAGACCGGAAACTCCTCCGTCATCGTCGCCGTCATCGATACCGGTGTCGCCTACGAAAATTACGGCGGCTTTCTCCGCGCTCCCGATCTGGCCGCCACGTCCTTCGTCGCGGGCTACAATTTTGTTAACGACACCATCCATGCCAATGACGACCATGGCCACGGCACCCACGTCACCGGAACCATCGCACAAAGCACCAACAACAGCCTCGGCGTCGCCGGGATCGCCTTTGGCTGCTCCATCATGCCCCTCAAGGCCCTCAACAGCGCAGGCAGCGGCTCATACGCCGATCTCGCCGACGCCGTCTATTTCGCCGCCGATCATGGCGCCAAAGTCATCAACATGAGCCTTGGCGGAACCGATGATTCCATCACCCTCAAAAACGCCGTCATCTATGCCTACAATCACGGCGTCACTCTCGTCTGCGCTGCGGGAAACGAATACCTCTATGGCAATCCGACTACCTATCCCGCCGCCTACAAACCGTATTGCATCGCCGTCGGCGCCACCCGTTTCGACCACGCCAGGCCCTATTACTCCAACACCGGAACCTACCTCGATATCGCCGCACCCGGAGGCGACAATACCGTCGATCAGAACGGCGACGGCTATTATGACGGCGTCCTACAGCAAACCTTTAACCTCGATCCAACCGCGTTCGCCTATTATTTTTTCGTCGGAACCTCCATGGCCACCCCCCATGTCAGCGGTGTCGCCGCCTTATTGATCTCCAATGGCGTCTCCGGCCCCGTCAGCGTCCGCCGGGCCCTGCAGCACTCCGCCTATGATCTGGGAACCGCCGACTGGGATCAGGTCTTCGGCTGGGGGC
>CAZOTP010000509.1:0-1799 GCA_964582655.1 uncultured Pirellulales bacterium
ACACTCGAGCTCTCCGGTCCCGCCGCACCCGACACCGCCGGTCGCCCCACCCAACCCCCCGGGCCCCCCGCTTCAAAATCCTCGAACGCATAGGTAATCTCTTCCTGCTTCACAGTGCCCGTCGCCGCTCCCGCTGAACTCCAAACCATGAACACGGAAAGGACCAGACAAACAAATAAGCTCTGACGAAAATGATTGCCTCGCATCGCGGATCTCCACATTAAGACTGGGTGTCATGTAATAACATTGGCCGAACTCGCCTGCATTCTGTCGACAGTCTTTCTATTTTGTTGTTTTCGAAAACGTCGTCAGCTTGATCTGCCGGATGATGGGCCAACCTTTGTTGGTCGGATTATCGAACCGGATCAACTCATTTTCCCGAAATTCATCGCCTCAGCCTGGCCATGGATCCTGATCCGATAGATACCCTCACGGGGTTTGCCGACCGGCTGAACTTTGAAGGAGACTTCTTTCATGCTGTGCGGCGGCAGACCGACCGCCAGACTGCTTTCGCTCAGCTTCAGCGGAATTCCACTTTCCAGACAAAAAGGAAGAACTCCCACCAGATAAATCACGGATTTCATTCGGAGATTCCTTTTCTTTCGAAGGGTCTAGAAATCATCGAACCATTGGCACCATCCGCCATAGATCCAACCGGGATAGGGAGGCGCAAAATAGTGTTTGTGCCCGGCGTGCCCGTCCACGTAGAGAATATTCGTCTGATCGCCGTGTGATTCGGCCGGACCGTTATACATGTGCTGATTGCCGTCCATAACGGTCACGACGTTGGTATTCATCCGCCACGAATCGCCGTCCCCCCGTCGCTGGTAGAAGTAGCTGCACCATCCGTATCCCGGGATATCGTACCAGCGGCCGCTGCCGTCCGGGCACCGCAACACCTTCGGCCGATCGCCATCAAACGGACCTGTGCCTCCGATATATTGGATAAGATATCCCAATCCGTTGAATCGGGCGGTTGCGTCCGATTCCAGGGGGTCCTTGCTGGCTTTCCAGAGAGACAACGGGTGGGACCCGAGCCACCAACCGTTGCCATGTCCTGAATAGTTGAAGGGTGCCCATCCGTTGTTGTTGTCCGCATACACATGAAGACCGGTGCCGATCTGCCTAAGGTTGCTCAGACAGGTCGCAAGTCGAGCCGTTTCCCTCGCTTTGGCCATGGCCGGGAGAAGCATCGCCACCAGCACCGCAATAATCGCCACGACAACCAGCAGCTCAATCAACGTGAACGATTTTAGATTTTGGATTTTAGATTTTCGATTCCAGAGCTTCGCCGGTTTGTTAGTTGTGTCCATGGTCTTCTCCTTCTTCAATCCAAAATCAAAAATCCAAAATTCTTCTCACGCCGATTCTCTCGCCACCAACTCCACCGGCAGATGAATCTGCACCGGCTGATCGAGCTTCCCTTGAATGAACTGATGCAACAGACCGGCCGCCTGGTAACCCGTCTGCTTCATCGGCGAACGCATCGTCGTCAAGCCGGGCTTCAGAAACCTCGCCAGAGGCAGATCGCCGAACCCCACCAGCCGGATATCCCGCCCGATCGTCAAACCCCGCTTCTCCGCCGTCTCGTAGACGCCCTGGGCCACGTAATCGTTGATGCACACCACGCCCGCCGGACACGACACCCGCGAGAAGAACTTCTCAATCCCCTCACCGCATCCAAGCCACTTCTTATCCATGGGCCAATACTGAGGATCAAAATCGCTCGCCCCGCCCAGACACGTATGCGCGTCGATCTGGCCGGCAAAACCCGCGTCCGCCATCGCCCGCTTGTACCC
>CAZOTP010000510.1:0-1797 GCA_964582655.1 uncultured Pirellulales bacterium
CAGGGCCCGCAAATGGGGCGGATGCCCTTTTCGAGCCCCGCGTTTGTTTCGCCGGCGCCGACACACGGATTTTCAGTGCGAACATGCGTATTGTAAGTAATTGTGGTAAAAACGTTTATACTTGTCAAATAAACACTTATACTATCGGGCGTGGATCGAGCAGGAATCACGCGAGCGCCGGAGAGGCAACGTTGGCACGCGCTTTTGGCACGCGCCTGATCGATCGTAGGCAAAACCGATCCTCTTTTTCAGATCCATATCGTCGATTGATAACAGGGGGAGGTCACTATCTCATTCCGCCATGGAAGAAAAAGGCTTTTATTTGACGTGTATGGCGATCCCCAGCGGGGTTCCATCGTCTATCCGAAGCCTTATGCCACCTGCTGGCGGTGGTAGCTATTCAGCAAACCGCCCAGGCGCTGGCGGCAGAGGATTGGTCCCTCCCTTGCCGGCGGCGGCTGTTCGGCATGGTTGATCCTCCGGTTACCCAGTCCCTGATGTGGGCGTTCGGAATTGTAATGATTTATGTATTCTTGGATCACATAATGGACATGGCGCTCGCCCAATAAGACCATCTTATTCAGACACTCATGGCGGATCGACCAGACAAACCGTTCCGCATACCCATTCAGATTGGGCGATTGCTTGGGCATCTTCAGGCAGCGAACACCGGAAGCCCGGAGGGTCTTCTGGAACCTCCGGGTAAACAACGGGTCCCGGTCATGGATCAGGAACCGCTTGCCTTTTAGAAATCCGCTCTCCCAATCGGTGATATTCCTGGCCTGCTGGATCATCCATTCTTCATGGGGCTGGGGATGGATACCGGCCAGTTTCACCCTCCGGCTGGCCAGATCCACGAAAAACAGGACCAGGAAACGTTTCAAACCAGTTTTTGTCCAGGCTTCCACGGTAAAGAAATCGCAGGCGGCGATGCTTTCCCAATGGGATTTGATAAAGGTGTTCCAAGTAGGTCGTTTCGGGGTATGGGGATCGTCCATCAGGCCGTGTTCCCGCATGACCCGGCGGATTGTCTGTCGGGAGACATCATACCCCAGATTCTGGATCTCCCCCGTAATCCGGCCATAACCCCAGTCCGGATTCTCGGCAGCCATCCGCAAGACCAGATCCCGGATCAGATTGGCCTTTTTGGGGATAGCGCCGCGGCGGGGTTTATACGAACTGTCATACTTTCGGGCAATGAACCAGCGGTGCCATTTCAAAATGGTGTCGGGGGAAAACAGTGTACCGTATTGCAGCAGAAGCTTTCGGCCGAGCTTCTTTCCCTTCATGGCCAGGCGGCGTTTCTGGACAACGCTTAAGAGAATGCGTTTGTGACCGAGTTTTTCGCGGAGGATAGCGTAGTAGATAATAGAAAAAAGTACGGTCGACACATTCATTAGGTGTTACACGAAAAACATGTTGATTAAGCCACCCTTCAGGTCCATGCCACCAAAAGACATCTATTGAGGTCTCAGGCTGCCCAGACCAAGAAAAAAGCATATCTCCGGGTTTCACACGAACGGACTCATCAAAGGTTTGTTGTGTAAATTTTGTCTGCCCGGAAATCCCTCCCTTGATCTCGGCGATTTTGATTACTGGCATACCAAAATCACTAAATTGGATATTCCGAAATGCAAGGCCATTTACCCATGCCGCCAGTAAATAGAGCGATTGACGTTTCCAGTGTTTGGGGAATTCCGGATAGAAAAGCCAGCTACGTCGAGCTGAATCATATGACACATTACTCCCCATAGCCGATGTCCTCCAAAGCATTCGGGGCAAAAGTCATTTCCTGCC
>CAZOTP010000511.1:0-1796 GCA_964582655.1 uncultured Pirellulales bacterium
CAGGAGATGTTGTAGTCTTTGATTTTCCGGTACAGGGTGCGTTCGCCGATGCCCAGCATCCGGGCGGCCATTTCGCGGTTCCCATGGACCATGTCGAGCGTCTTCTTGATCGCCGTTTTTTCCAGCTCGTTGAGATTCACGCCCGCCAGGTGGCTCAGATCCGTCTCTTCCCCCTGGGGGGTTTTGTGCATTTCAAAGGGAAGGTCGGCCACATCGAGGATTTCATGCTCCGCCAGAACGACCATCGCCTTGACGGAGTTTCGAAGCTCCCGCACGTTCCCGGGCCAGTCCCAGTGTTTCAGAATCCGCAGCGCCGCCGGCGTAAAACCCTTTACCGGCCGGTCTTCCGACCGGGAAAATTCCTTCACGAAATGATCCAGAAGCAGCGGAATATCTTCCGGCCGTTTTCGCAGCGGCGGGATCGACACCGAAACGCCCCGAATCCGAAAAAAAAGATCCTGCCGGAATTTCTTCTCTTCCACCGCTTTCTCCAGGTCATGGTTGGTCGCGCTGATGATACGGACATCCACTTGGGTGCCCGTGTTGCTTCCCACGGGAATCACAATCTGGTCCTCCAGAATCCGCAGCAGTTTGGCCTGCATCGTCATCGGCATATCGCCGATTTCATCGAGAAACAGCGTGCCCCCGTCGGCCTCCATGAACATCCCTTTCCGATCCGCCAGGGCGCCGGTGAAGGCGCCTTTGACATGCCCGAACAGCTCGCTTTCGAGAATCGTGTCGCTCAGACCCGCGCAGTTGACCGGCAGGAAGGGGGCTTTCTTGCGGGGCGAGTGGGTGTGAATCGCTTCCGCCAGAAGCTCTTTCCCCACCCCGCTTTCCCCCATGATAAGCACGGGCACGTCCGAATTCGCCGCCCGCCGCACCGTATCCAGCACCCGCAGCATCGCCGTGGATTGCCCCACTACCCCGCTGAACCCGAATTTCTCGTCGAGCTTCTGCTGGAGCTGCGTGTTCTCGCGAAGCAGAGAGGTTTTTTCGATCGCCCGCTGCACCACCGCCCGAAGAAGGTCCAGGTCGATCGGCTTTTCGATATAGTCATACGCCCCTTCCCGCAGCGCCGTTTTGCACGTTTCGATCGAGCTGTGCGCGGTAATCATCACCGTTTCGCAGTTCTGATGGCTCGCTAAAACATATCGGAGCACATCCAGCCCGTCCTTTTCCCCGCCGAGTTTCAGATCGGTGATCACCAGATTAAAGGAGTGTTTCCCAAGGGCCTCCAGGGCTTCTTCCCCGTTGCGGGCCGACGTGACCCGGTAGCCCTGGGCTTCCAGCGCTTCGGCCAGCACCTCGGCGTGGGCGGGCTCGTCTTCTACGACCAGTATGTGGATCTTCGGATTCATGCACTCTCCAGGTCCGTTCGCCGGACGGCGCAACCGCGAGATATTTTACTCCTTCAGCCGCGGAAGCACAATCGTAAATTTGGATCCCTTTCCCACTTCGCTGTGCAGTGAAATCTCGCCATGGTGCTCTTCGATGATGCGCCGGCAGGTGGGAAGCCCCAGTCCCGTGCCGCCCGCACGCGTCGTGAAGTACGGATCGAAAATTTTCTCCTGCCGTTCGGGCGGGATTCCCGTCCCGGTGTCGATCACGTCGATGGTGATGCTCTCGGGCGCAAGCCGGGTCTGAATCATCAGTTCGCCGCCCGAATCCATCGCCTGCGTCGCGTTGATGAACAGGTTCAGGATGGCCTGCTTGAACAGATCCGCGTCGATCAGGCAGATCGCGGGGGATTTTTCGAGGTCCTGGCGGATCTGGACGTGTTTCGCCTGCGCCTG
>CAZOTP010000512.1:0-1781 GCA_964582655.1 uncultured Pirellulales bacterium
CAGTTTCTTCTCCATCTCGGAGATCCGGGGATTCTGGGGGGATAAATTCTTCGCCCGTTCCAGTTTTTTCTGCATGTACAGGTACTGGTCCTTGTCCAAAAGAACAGGGACCGCGGATTTGTCTTTGCATTTCTCCTCATTCTCCTGGAATCGCTTCATGACACCGTCCGCTTCCGTATTCAGATCGTTCAGCAGCCATTCCGTGCTGTCCTTGAGCATCTTGTCAAAATCCGTCAGCGCCTTTTCCATGCGGGAGGCATAATCCTGCAGTTTTTCCGTCTGCCCGGTCGGGAACCGGGCCTTCTGGTATTCCTGATAGGTTTCTCTCGCCTGGGCATAGATCGCCTGCCGGCGGGCCATCTCTTCCGCTTCCTCGGTATAGGCGGCCATCAGGACTTTCTTGCCGTCGTATCCCGGTTCGGACATCTGCGCCACAAAGGGAAACAGCTTGTCTTCCCAGGCTTTGCAGTCGGCGGCCTGGCTCTGCGCCTGCGCCGCGGCCTGTTCCTTGCCCTGCTGAATCTGCTTTTCCAGTGCGTTGATTTGTTCGTGTATCGCCTTGAGCCGGTCGCCCGCCTGCTTTACTTCCTCCAGCGAGAGACTTTCGGGATAGCCGCTTTGAATTTCTTCCCAGGCATTATCCGCAAACGAAAGCCGGTCCCGCGCGCTGGCAGGAACCAGGTGCGGATTCAAGGGATTCTTCTCTTCCAGCTTCTGCTGCGCCTGCTGGATGCCCTGATCGATCTTGGCAATACGGCTTTTCACGGCGCCGGGGACTTTCGCCGCTCCATCTTTGGCCGGGGGAGTGTTCGCCGCCGGGGGCGCTGTGGGAGCCTCCTTCTTTCCCAGTTTTTTATCGATATCCGCCTGGAGCTTGGCCGCCTTGCTTTCCAGCGTGGAAAGCTGCTTGTGATCGGGCTGAGCCTGTTTCAGCTTCGCGATGGCGTCCTGCGCGCCCTTCAGAAGGCTCTGCGCCTGATCCATTTGTCCGTTGAAAAATTTCGACTGCGCGTTCCGCAGCCCGTCCGCCGCGGTCTTGGCCAGTTCATCCGCCGATTGCGCCGAAACAAAACGCGGACTCACAGCCAACAGGGCAATTGCCGCCAAAATCGCATGGAAACGCCGACTTTTCATATGCACCTCCTGAACAAAAAAGGATTTTCATAGCAACCGTTGAATAAACGCCAATGGAGTGTGCCGGAAATCACGCGGAATTTCAATCCTTTTTTCAAAGGCGTCCGGCGAATCCCCGTTTACCGCTTACGGATAAGCAAATCCCCCGGCACGAGGACCGGGTCGATCTTTCCCTTCAGATCCGCCAGAAACCGCTGGCCGTCCTGATAGTATCCCGCCGTGGGCGCGATGCCGGGGCACAGAGCCTCAAAATACCGGTTGAACCGCTCCATGAAAAGCTCGCGGATGTATTTGCTCGTCATGGACGCCAGGGCAACGGGCAGATGCCGGTCCTCCCCTTTGATCAGAAAGTGAATCTTCATTCCCCGTCCGCCGTCGCGCATCTCATAGCTGCTCACCGATTCGTTCTCCTTGAGAATTTTCAGGTTCCGGTCGGGAAACAGTCTCTGCAGATGGCTCCGGTAGTGCATTCGCCCCCCCAGACGGTCCACCACAATCTGCAGATTGTGATCGGCATACCGGTCCCACGCACGCTGTATCAGCTCGCTGACCAGCGAAAACTCCACCGTCGCCTTGTTCTTCACCGCGTCGATCATGCGGTTGAAGCGCCCTTCCGGAACCGGATTGCTCCACAACCCCAGCAGCCG
>CAZOTP010000513.1:0-1776 GCA_964582655.1 uncultured Pirellulales bacterium
AGTATCATCAATCCCGCATGCACTCGCATTCCGAAAATCCTGCCAAAATACCGAAAGTCATCCAGTCCATCCTTTCACTTATCGGCCCACATCCCTCTTTCTCTCCACCCGTTCATTTCCCGTGCCTTTGCAAGTCCGCCGGAATATATCGTTGCCTATCGCTTTACAACCCGCTTGCAAATCCTAATTAATTGTAATAGAACAAGTTATGTTGGTATGGATACGGAGGGGATTCCTTTCCCGAAAAACCGATAGTTTCTCCCATGGTGTCCCGTTTCGCGGACAAACACCTCTATCATACGCCACCCGCCCGCTACGGTCCCCCAGTTGATTGACATTTTTTTAACGCAGGATACAATTCCAATACTGAGTCTGGCGTTTTGTCGTTCTGAAACCGCACAACCCTTTTCGGAGACAGAGCAAATGGCATACCAACATTCTTGCCCAATACTCAATCGGTTCTTCGGTTCCCTGTTGCTGGCTATTTTTTCAGGAATTCCCGTGTTAGCAAATGGAACGGTCGAACTCAGTGGGACAGTGTACTACAACCATGCGCCCATCACCCAGGTTACGACGGTGACCCCCACCTTCTATGTATCGGATCTGACAACGGGTCTGCAGGTCTCTGCCGCCACGTTGACCTACAATAATGCCACCGCCGCCTATACCATTGGGAATCTGCCTGTCAGTTCGTTGAGCGTGACCCTTATTTTTCATGTTACCGGAAGCACCTACACGTTGCCGGGAAATTACTGGGTCAGCGATTATCCCGATCTGACCCTGATGACCGATCCGGACCGGGCAAATCACTCCGTCATCGCACACGGGATGATTCACCAGACTTCTCCCTGGGACAACAGCCAGATCGATTTTGCCCTTCCCCCGGCGGACCCCTATCCCGTGCATCCCCGCCATCTGGACTTCCAGTGGGACCCCGTGCCTCGTGCCGTGCAGTATCGCTTCGCCATCATGAAATATCGGGATTCCGACCATCCCCAGGGCTTTGGCTACATCGAAACCGTTCTCACTATCACCACCCAGAATACCTCCTATACCGCCGATCTGGAAGATTCCCAGCCCTACGAACATTATGAATCAACCATCTACGCCGACAATCCCGCCGACGATTACATCGCTTCCCTCTGGGTCACGTACACCAACGCCTTTGGCTGGGATTATCGCTTTAAAACCGCCGGCTATGATCTGCTTCTCAAACAGGTAAAAATCAAATCCGGAAAAACCGTTGGCGCCGATTCCTTTTCCATTTCCGGATGGCTCGATTCCGTTACGCCCGCCGACTTCGTCAACGGAGATACCATTACCCTCCAACTGGGCAATTTGAATCCCTTTATCATCGATCAGCCCCTCAAGCAAAGCGGTACAAAAGCAAAGTACAGCTACAAGGGAACCCCCAGCCTCAAACTGGATCTCGAATCCGGACGTTTCACCGTTTCCGCGAAAAATGTCGATTTAACCGGACTGACCGCACCCATCGATATTTCGATCGCATTCGGAAATTATTCCGCCTGGGCCGCGGCTCTCGACGAGGGCAGTGAAGACGTCATCAACGGCAAAAAAAATCTCTCCCTCGAATTTCTATCCGGATACGCCGATGCCCTGCGCGTGGACTCCGTGCAGATGAAAACCGACGTCAAACCGCTGGCGGACAGTCTCTCCATTCAGGGAGCGATCGCCGCCGATAATCCCGCAGACAGTCCAGACACCGGATTCGTTCTCACCTGGGGAGCACAAACCTTTACCGTCCCCGCTTCTGAA
>CAZOTP010000514.1:0-1776 GCA_964582655.1 uncultured Pirellulales bacterium
GCTTATCATTTCCTTTTTGCAGGATGGTAAAGAATATATCCGGAGCTCTTAAATATCTACCACCCCATTTTTCACCGACATATTTTCCGGCGTGTTTAGATTTCGATTCTTCATCCGCCTCCCAGCCTTCATCATAGAGCTTTTCCGCGGAGAGGGGATAGACTCTGAATAGGTCGGTTTTGACAATCTCCTTAGCCTCATGCAATTGCCAAAGATATTCTGTGAAGAGGCATTCTTCAAAGGGTTTTTTGAAGGCGACAAATTTGATTAGTTGTTTTTGACGATTATAATTCTTATCTGGTGTGTAAAACAGACTAATGATGGTATTCACATCAACTGATGAGAAGCTTCTTCGTGCGTGATTGTCGATAATCAGGTGAACGGGAACATTCTCCAGCAAGAATTCCTGCAGCCAGACTCCATAGCCGACATCGAGCCAGCTATTGGAACAGATAAAACAGTGAACCCCGCTCTTGTTGAGAAGGTGAAGGCTTCGGAGGTAAAAGAAGGTGTATAAATCGCTTTTGCCGTCAATTTTTCGTTTCTTGAAATGCTGTGGATAATCCAGAAGGGCCATCTCATAAAGAAGATGCTTGTATTCTTTGGGTGAAACTTTTCCCTCCGGATCGGCGATATCTTCCTGCCGGACATAGGGAGGATTGCCGATCACAATATCAAAGCCGCCTTTGTCATAGAAGATTTCCGCAAATTCGATGCTCCAGATCAGAGGATGCTCATCGGAGAGGCTTCGCTTTTCGGATTCCAGTTCGGCGATCTCCGCCTGGATGGATTGTCTCTGGTTTTCAAAGCCTTCCAGTTCGAGCAGATGTTTCTGTTCAATTTCCGCTGTGCCAAAACCAAGGCCAAGCTGCTTTTTGGGCTTTTCAATGGAACGGAGGTCTTTTTGTTTTTCTGTGATCTGATGGTCAATAATTTCACGAAATACAGCGTTTTCAAGTTTTCTGACATGGTCCTCACTTTTGCCTCGATTGTAATAAAAATCGATTTTTTCTTTCTTTAGTTCCGTGATCTTTCGTTTTACCGTATCCTTAATATCCGCATGACCATGTACGGGAAACATCTTGCCGCCGATTCTCTGGACCAGAGAATCCCCCCGTCGGACCTTAAAATTCAGGCTGGGCAAAAGAGGCAATTGAGAATGTTTCATCTCATCCGGCATATCAATGAACAAGGTCAACCAGAGACGAAGCTGATTGATCCAGACGGCAAATCCCTGCACCTCGACCCCATACAGACTTCTGGCGATAATATCTTTCTTCCGCTCGAATTCGGTTTTTCTGCCGATATCCTCCGGAAACTGAGGCATTGGATACAGCTTTTCCAGGGTTTCATTAATGACATGGAGCATTCCCACTTCAAACGCGCCCGACCCCGCCGCCGGATCGCAGACGGTTACGTTTTCTAGAGATTCGATCAGGCTGCGGATTTCTTTGGCGCTGAAATTGCCATCCTTCTGTTCCTCTTCAAAGACAGCGCCTTTCCCGCCTTCCCGAAAGAAAAGATGATGAAGCTCTTTGGGATCGAATTGGCCCTTTCGTTCCAGCCAGCGAAGCAGGCTCAGTCTGCACATGAAATCCACTTCGGTGCGCGGGGTATAGACGGCCCCCTGATCCTTGTTGACGAATCGTTCAAAGATGATCCCCAAAAATTCCGGATTCAGTTCCAGTTCCTCATCGTAGGCCGTATTCTCATCGATGGTAAAATTGTACTGGAAGAGGAACTCAAAGTATTCTCCGATGATTTCATCCGGCAGAA
>CAZOTP010000515.1:0-643 GCA_964582655.1 uncultured Pirellulales bacterium
TGGGCAGCGACCGGGTGCAGGCGGCGGATTTCAACAATGACGGATTCATGGATCTGGCGTTTTGTCTGAGACTGGACGGTTTGCAGATTCCGCGGCGATTTGTGTATCTGGTGTACGGCGGGGCGGACGGGTGGCCTGCCCATCGGACGACGGGGCATCTTCCGGTGAACAGTCCGCTGGATCTGGCGGTTGCGGATCTGAACGGGGACGGGTGGCAGGATATCGCGGCGCTGAACGGGGGCGACTGGATTACCCAGATTCCGCCGGATCGGAATATCACGATTTTCTGGGGGAGCCAGAACGGTTTTCTGCTGACGAAACAGCAGCAGATCGGGCATTTTCAGGCGATTCGGCTATTGGGGGGAGATTTCGACGGCGATGGAATGAAGGATCTGGCGGCGCTGGGCGGGGACGGGAAGATACGGATTTTCTGGGCGAAGCAGGCGACGGAAAATAGCTGGGTGGATTTTCAGACGACTTTGATTTCCATGCCCTGCGAGAAGGCGACGTGTTTTGCGGTGACGGATGCGAATCAGGATGGAAGATTGGATTTCCTGGCAGGGACGGGTACGGACAAGATGTATTGGCTGGGCGGCAAGGGCGGCAGAGCCTCGCAGGAGGCCGCGGAGAACGCGGGGTAGCC
>CAZOTP010000515.1:653-1753 GCA_964582655.1 uncultured Pirellulales bacterium
ATTTGATCGTAACGAATTTTTCGTCGGCGCAGGCGTCTCTGGCGTCGGTGGTGGGATCGGATGAGAACGTGGTGAAGGAGATCCAGATTTTATGGGGCGGGGCGGAGGGATTTTCCCGTGAGCGGGCGACGGCGCTGGCGGCAAAGTACGCCTATGCGACGGCGATCGGGGATGCGGACCGGGACGGGACGATGGATATCGCGGTGGCCATCTATCAGGGGGATCAGACGTTCGAGGGGAAATCGATTGTGTTTTTCGGGAAGGGCGGTCGTGAGTTTACGCTTTCCGATCAGACAATTGCGACGGCGGGGGCGACGGATGCGGTTGTGCTGGAAAGCCCGGACGAAAACTCCGGCACAGTGATTTTCTGCAACAGTTCCTCGGGTGCTTTGGGGGAAAAGACGCCGGCGTATGTGTACTGGGGAGATAGGAAGGGATTTGATCCCGAGCGGCGGTGGGTGATTCCGGGGCAGAGCGTACACGAGGGGACGGCGGCGGATTTGAATGCCGATGGGTACGTGGATCTGGCAATTACCAATACGATTCACGGAGGCGAGGCGGCGCTGAAGAATCCCATTGTGGGTCTTAACATTCATTGGGGAGGCAGGGACGGGTTTGATTACGACAAGCGGCGAACGGTTCTGCATGAGCCGTGGATGTGCCACTGCCATGCGGCGGATCTGAACCGGGATGGATTCCTGGACCTGGTGCTGGGGGGCTGGGATCAGGGCTTTGACGCCAAATCGCTGAAGCCGGCGGAAGTGGCGATTTATTACGGTTCGGCGGACGGGTATGCGGCCGAGCGGCGCGTTGCGGTGCCGGTGGGCGGCTCCAGCGAGGTCGGGGTGATCGCGGATTTCAATCAGGATGCGTATCTGGACATTGCGCTGACCAGTGCGGCGAAGAACTGCACGCGGATTCTGTGGGGCGGGGCGGAGGGATACGACGCATCGCGGCAGCAGCAGATTTTTCAGCCGATGCCGATCGCGATGGAGGCGGCGGATTTGAACAGTGACGGGTATCTTGATCTGATGGTGGGGTGCTATATGGATGAGGTCGGCGATGTGTTCGATACGGGGACGTATATTTACTGGGGGAGC
>CAZOTP010000516.1:0-1749 GCA_964582655.1 uncultured Pirellulales bacterium
TATTTTTTCGGAATTAATTTTATAAGAAAGAATCTCGTGTACTATCGAAAACTTCTCTATATTCCCCTTGTTTTGATTGCCATTCCCATTTTTTTGATTTCCTTTTTGATATGTGGTTATCATGTTGATCTTGCTGCAATACCGATTCATCTCTTATTGCTTGCGGCTATTGGAATTCCCTTTTTTTCACAAAAGAAAAAACGGTCCTTGTTAATTTCCCTCGCACTTGTGGTTTGTGGAATCCTTTTGTTTGTAATTGTTTTTTATCAAGGACATTATGCTCCACCGAATGAGTTTCCTGTACAGAAAAACTGGAAATATCAGAAGAAATTATATGCTAATCATCTTGGAGTTCTCTCTCATTATCAGCGATATGAAGTTCCATTGGATTATGAGAAGACAGCAGATTTGATAGAGGCTCATTTTAAACCGGGCTACTTCGGAAAGGAACTGGAATGAGCAAGCGGATTTGGATGGTTCTGGCCGGAGTGACGGCGGTTCTTGGATTTTTGGCATCATGCGGGGCGGCGGAGGATTTGGCGGGCCGGAGCGGCAAGGAGACGAAGGCGGAGTTTGAGGCGCGGATGCAATGGTGGCGGGAGGCGAGGCTGGGGCTGTTCATTCACTGGGGGCCTGTCAGTTTGAAAGGGACGGAGATCGGATGGTCGCGGGGCAAAGAGGTCCCGGTGCAGGAATATGACAACTTGTACAAGCAGTTTAATCCGACGCAATTTGACGCGGGGGCGTGGGCAAAACTGGCGAAGGACGCGGGGATGAAATATCTGGTTCTGACGGCCAAGCATCATGACGGATTCTGCCTGTGGCAAACGCGAACGACGCCCTACAATATCATGGCTACTCCCTTCCAGCGGGATGTGGTGCGGGAGCTTTCGGACGCATGCAAAAAGGAGGGGATCGTATTCTGCACCTACTATTCTATCCTGGACTGGTACCAGCCGGATTACAATCCCGCCTCGCGCGGGGGGCCTGGGTACAGCCTGCCTGCAGGGCAGACGGCGGATGCGAACCGGTATTTTGAAACCATCATGAAGCCCCAGCTTCGGGAGCTGGTGACGGAGTACGGCCCGCTGGGGATTCTGTGGTTCGATGGGGAGTGGGAAGAGCCGTGGACGCACGAGCGGGGGGTGGATTTGTACGCGTTCCTGAGGGCCATGCAGCCCGGTCTCATCATCAACAACCGCGTCGATAAGGGGCGCAAGGGGATGGAGGGAGTCACGCGGACCGATCAGGACTATGCCGGAGATTATGACACCCCGGAGCAGCGGGTGGGGGCGTTTCAGACGGAGAGGCCCTGGGAGACGTGCATCACGTTGTGCAAGCAGTGGGCGTGGAAGCCGAACGATGAGATGAAGAGCCTGGAGGAATGCATCCGGCTGATTGTGAATACCGCCGGCGGCGACGGGAATCTTCTGCTGAATATCGGCCCGATGCCGGATGGGCGGATCGAGCCGCGGCAGGCGGAAAGGCTGCTGGAAATCGGGAAATGGCTGCAAACGCACGGAGAAAGCATCTACGGCACGCGGGGCGGGCCGTTCAAGCCCGATTCCTGGGGCGCGGCCACCCATCGGGGAAACCGGATTTATATCCACGTTTTGAACCTCGATAAAGAAACCCTGACGCTTCCGGCGATTCGGCAAAAAATCACCGCCGCCTGGTTTCTAAACGGCGCCCCGGTCCATGTTGTGCAAACCGATAAAGGCATTGAAATTCCTCTGGGCCCGGCGAACC
>CAZOTP010000517.1:0-1745 GCA_964582655.1 uncultured Pirellulales bacterium
GCGGCTGAGGATGCGGCTGAGAAAGATGACGTTCAGCGACGCCATGATGCTGGTGGACAGGCCGAAGGCCCCGGCCCGCAGGGAAGGAATCCAGAGAAGGACCAGGTCCAGCAGGATCGCCAGCGAGATGGTTTTGGCCATGATTTTCAGCGGGGTGAGAGGGTCATTGAGGCTGTAAAAGACCCGCACGACGATATGGTGGGAGCAGTACGCCCAGATCCCCAGGCAGTAGAATCGAAGAATGTGAGCGGTTTGCGCGGTATCTTCCGGCGTGAAACTGCCCCGCTCCAGGATGACGCGGACAATCCAGGGCGCCAGCCCATCATGCCGGCACTGGAGGGAATCGCTTCGAAGATTGCCAGGCGAAAGGCGCCGGTGATGGAAGCGGCCAGGGCGGGATAGTCTTTTTTCGCCGCCAGTCGGCTGAAGGCGGGGAACGCCACCGTCGCCAGCGATATCGCCAGGACGCCCAGCGGAAACTGATAGAGCCGGCGGGCCTGATTCACCGCCGAGAGGGTTCCTTCGGTCAGCGGATAATCGAGGGTATAGCCCAGGATCGAAAAGGAGGACTGATCGGTGGCGGTCAGGGAAAAGATGATCTGGTCGTCCAGCCAGGCGCCGAATTGGAGAATGCCCAGCCCGATGAACATCGGCCCGGCAGTCGCGGCGATGCGGCGCAGGTCGGGATGTTTCCAGTCGAGCCGGAATTTCCAGGGAAGGCCGACTTGCCGGGCGGCGCGAATCATCAGCAGAAGCTGAACGACTCCGGCCAGCAGGACGGACGCGGCGACGAGATAAATCTGCTGCTGGGGGAAAGGCCAGAACGGTTTGAGCAGAATCGGCGCGCAGATCATCGCGGCAATTTGAAAGAGGTTCAGAATTACCGACATGAATGTTGCCAGCCGGAACCGGTCCAGGCAGTTGAGCATGGCGGAGAACAGGGCCACCAGGCAGACGAAAATCATATAGGGAATCATGACCGCCGTAAGCCCCAGGACCAGGCTCCGTTCGCGGGTGTTTTCGCCCCAGAGGGCAATCGCGGCAATCAGCAGGAGAATCAGTCCGGTCAGGGCGATCAGGATTACGGCCAGGATGGAGGCGACGGCGCCAAAGAGCTTTAGCGCGGCGGAGCGATCCGCGTCGTTGAGTTTTTCCGAGAGGACGGGCACAAACGCCGCCGCCAGAGCCCCTTCGCCCAGCAGATTGCGGAAGAGGTTGGGGATTCGGAAGCCGTAGTTAAAGCAGTCCTGAATCCAGTTGTTGCCCAGCCAGCCGGCGATCAGAATATCCCTCGCCAGTCCGCTGATGCGGCTGATCAGCGTGATTCCGCTGACCAGGCGACTGTGATGTAGCAGGGATTTGGCCATGATCGTTCGATAAAAAAGGCGTTCCCGATCCGTCTGAGCGGGAACGCCTGGACATTCGGATCGGCGGAATTATTTTTGGGCATCGGGAGGCGCGGGAGTTTCCTGGGGCATGAATCCGGGCTGCGGCTCCGCCGCCGGGGTGGATTGCTCGTCTCCCTGGGCGTCCGCCTGGCTCTTTCCGGACATGCTTTCGCGGCCCATCTGCTGGAGCCGCTTGCTTTCCGTGATGTTGGCATTGGTCTTGAGCGTCTGGAGGAGATCCCGTTTTTGTTTTTCGAATTCCTCCTGGCGCATGGTGGTTTTGATTTGCTCCCGGATGGATTCGAAGCTGGGGGGCGGGGGCTGTTTCTGCACGTCGATGACCTTGATAATCTCGTA
>CAZOTP010000518.1:0-1732 GCA_964582655.1 uncultured Pirellulales bacterium
GGCGATGCACGAGCGGGGGGTACGGGCGGTCTGACCGCGTGACTGCTGCTGATCGATACGGTCGTTTTTGATGACCATGCCGTCGATCTGGTAGGGGAGGGAGCGGCGTTATTTATCCCATCGGGCGCAGATCTGGATGACCTGTTCGATAGTGGAGGCCTTTTCATGGTGAGGATTGACGGGTAAACCGAGAAATTTGAGGTTTTCGAGCATATCCGAGTGGGTGTCCGCGAACGAGTCGCGCCCCTGGCCGAGGGCATAGGCGAGAAAATTGAGGTTTCGCTGAGCGACGATTCGGCTGTCAAGGAGTTTGAGCGAACCGGCGGCGGCGTTGCGGGGATTGGCGAAGAGGGGGTCGTCGTTTTTCTGCCGCTGGGTGTTGAGTTTTTCGAAGACGGCATTGGTAAGGAAGACTTCGCCCCGGATTTCGAGGACATCGGGGATTTCGGCGGCGTCGAAGAGAGAGGCGGGAGCGGATTTGGATTCGGATTGCAGGCGAAGGGGGATGGCGCGGATGGTGCGGATGTTGGCGGTGATGTCGTCGCCATGGAGACCGTCGCCTCGGGTTGCGGCCTGAGTGAGCAGCCCGTTTTCATAACGGAGGGAAACGGCGACGCCATCGATTTTGGTTTCGACAACGTAGGCATATTTTTCCGAAGCAAGCCATTTCTGGATCCGCAGGTCGAACTGGCGAAGCTCATCGGCGGAATACGTGTTGTCCAAGCTGAGCATGGGGACGGCGTGGGTGACGGTCTGGAATTCGTCGAGGGGCCGGCCGCTGACTCGCTGGGTGGGGGAGTCGGGAGTGATAAACTCAGGATGTTTGGATTCGAGCGTCTTAAGCCGGGCAAACAGGCGGTCGTATTCGTTGTCGGAGATTATGGGCTGGGCGAGGACGTAATAAAGGTGATCGTGGCGGCGGATCTCCCGCCGGAGTGCTTCGATCTGTTTTTGAATCGAATCCGCCATGGCGCGCTGGCTGCTCCAAGAAACGAATCAGAAACCGAATCTGTATATTCCCTTGAACGGGCTATTTTTGATACTCACCCGGAATCATGCAGATGAATTTGGCCGTATCGGTATTGGAAAGATTTCGAAACTGATGGATTTTGCCGGGCATAATCATAACCGCATCGCCGGGGGTCAGGTGGAGTTCGCCGTCGTCGGTGACCAGAGCGACCGCGCCGTGGAGGATGAAGGCCTGATGCTCGAAGGGGTGCTTGTGAAACGGAGTATGACCTGCGGCGGCAAGGTCGATTTGTCGCATGGCGAAGTTGGGGGCGCCGTCTTTGGGACCGAAGATAACACGGATAGAAGCTTTGGAGGCGCCTTCGGAGGTGATGGGCTGGGCGGGGATATCATTGACGTGTTTGATAATCATAAATCGGAATCCTTTCCTCTGGAACGCGGTTTAGTCATTCCCATAAAGCCAGTGACTGTTGGCGAGCCGGTAGTCGATGATGTCGTCGGGCTGGAAATAAAGCTTGATTTCATCCTCGGCGGATTGGGGGGAATCGCTGCCGTGAATCAGGTTAAAGCCGCGGGAGCCGCCAAAGTCGCCCCGGATGGTGCCGGGTTCCGCTTCGCAGCCGAAGGTGGAGCCCATGAGTTTGCGTGCCATGGCGATGACGCCTTTGGCCTGCAGGACGACAATGAGAACAGGACCGCTGGTGATATACTGGAGGAGAGACTCGTAAAAGGGTTTTCCCTTGTGGACGGCGTAGTGCTGTTC
>CAZOTP010000519.1:0-1728 GCA_964582655.1 uncultured Pirellulales bacterium
GAAATTAGAAAATTAAAAAACTATGAAGATGACACTTTTTATACTGTTCAGTTTTCAAACCTTATTTTGGACAAGAGTGACATCTTCATAGTTTTTTAATTTTCTAATTTCAGGACAATTCCATCCTCTGCAGTATGAATTACCTTGTACCGTTGTTCACAGGGGAGCCTTGTATTCGAAAGATTCGAATAATCGGATTGACCCAATTTCCGAACTTCATCCAGCGTTGGAGATCTCATCACCTGCCAGTTCAACATATCCGACCAATCCTGTCCATCCGGATGCCAGGTCCAACAACTGGGTAAAATCTTTATATACTGCGGCAACGCGGATTGTGGCATCAAATCGATAGGAATAACCCTGCCCATCCATAAAGGCACGGTTCGGAAAAACATTTGTTTCCAACTTTGATTGTCGTTGGAGAAAAGAATTCGGAGCCGAACCAGATTCCACATGCTCGCCTGTCCTTTGGAGGCATTCAAACGGAACATCTTCCGACCGCCAAGATCAATCTTTATACCTGCATGGAGTTTTGTTTCAATCTCCTGACCCAAATTCAGCAGGCATTCTCGCTTGTATTGCAGTGGCTCTTCAAACCACCAGCGAAAATTCTCATCCTCTGCAAACCGCGAATGATTCCATGCTTTTCTCTGATCGACCAGCGTTTGCCCTGTAAAATCGGCAAACTCACGGATTTTCCGGATATATTCGTACCAGCAATCATCTCCCGATGTGCAATTCAAACTAAGACTTCCACCCTCCTGCATCAATGTAACGGATCGAGCCAGGTACAACGCCAACTCCCCGCATACGCGAATGGCCTGATAATCCGCCGGATATTTTTCTTCCAGTGTTGGATGCCTCGCCAATGCAGAAAGGCCCAGTTCAATTCTGGATTCCACCCTTTGCCACCACGGATCAATTTCATAAGCCAGGTGAACCAGTGGATGAATACATGAAAACTCAAAAGCATGATAGTAGCTCATTTGGGTTTCCATCATGCGAGTGAAGAATTCATTTGTCGCCAGCAGATTATAGGCATCGGTAATATCTTCCCCATAGGTAAAGTAACTGGCGGCTGATAATAATTCCGTCGGCTGGTGTCCGAAAGGATTCCAGCTGCATCCACCAGCAACCGCTATACCCATGCGGGTAACCGGCAAAGTCTGCGTGCGAGGTTCCCAGAGACAATTGAGCACACCCCACAATCCGGTTCGGCGGGTAAAGTACGGTATATTTCTCTCTAGCCGGTCGGTCAAGGGAAGAAAGGGCTCGGCTGCCAGAATGCCCGGCGCGACAGCGACATCAAAACCGGATTTCATCAATGCTTCCGGCGAGGTAATACTCTCCTCATCAAGCGGCCCATATCGCCAATCGACCAGAATGACATCTTTGGGCAAGATATCTTTCAGCTGGGGATAATGCAGGACCATATCCGCCCAGATAAGTCCACGCTTGCCTCGCTCCCGAAGATATCCACACATGAACGCCACAAAATCTGCGTATAATTTTACAACTTCATCAGGCGTTCCAAGGTAAGGACATTCATCTCCTGCCAAGTGCATATAGCGGGAAGGAAATAGTTCGCAAAGTTCATCCAGAACATCGCTGATAAATCTTTTCGCTTCGGGATTTTGAACGCAAAGATGATCGGCCGTATTCGGCTGGCGAAGATGGGCATATTTCGGATGTTTAATAAATGATTCCATGTGACCCATCGTGGCCGGC
>CAZOTP010000520.1:0-1716 GCA_964582655.1 uncultured Pirellulales bacterium
CATTCGATATCCGCGTTGTAAAAGGGGATTCTCGCGGAGGTTCTCAGGCCGACCTGTTTAGCCAGATCCAGATTGCCTGTGAAGAGGTACCCGGTGCATCCGGCGCATTTCTGTTTGAACCAGTCGCCGATCCGCCGATAGGTATCCTCCAAATCCCGGATTTCTCCGAGCCGTTTTCCGTATTCGGGATTCATGACGATCAGGGCCGGTGTGTCGGGCAGGGGGGTATCGGCAAAATCACAGACGTGAAATTGAATCTGATGTTCGACGCCGGCGGTTTGGGCGTTTTTCTTCGCCGCCTCCACCGCGGCCGGATCGATATCCGAAGCGATGATCGGGGAGAGGGTCGAGAGCTTTAGCGATTTTTTTCCTGCCTTGGCCGCTTCGACGCGCAGGGTTTTATAGGCATTTTGGGGGACATCGCATAGATGCAGAAACGCAAAATGGCTCCGAAGCAGTCCCGGCGGCCGGCGTGCGGCGATCATCGCCGCCTCAATCGCCAGGGTTCCGCTTCCGCACATGGGCGCGACGAGCGGGACGGCGCCGTCATATCCGGCTGCCATGAGGATTGCCGCGGCGAGGCTTTCCCGCAGCGGGGCCTTGTGGGGGATTTTTCGGTAATTCCGGTCGGAGAGTTTCACGCCGGAGGTGTTCAGGTACAGCCATGCCTGTCCTTCCCGCCAGTAGAGGTGCACCACCACGCGGTTTCGCAGGGGCCCCGAATCCGGCCTTGAACCCGTTTTGTCCGCCATCCGGTCCACAATCGCATCCTTGACCTTGAGATTGGCGAACATGGTGTTCTGGATGCTGGGATGCTCGACCCGCGAAACGACGGAGAGGTATTCCCCGGAAGGGATGATCTGTTCCCAGGGAATGGCATGAATCTGGCGGTAGAGGGTATCGGGTCCGTCGCAGGGAAACTGCTTCAGCCGGAAGAGGACATTGTAGGCGGTCCGCAGCATCAGATTCAGATGCATGCAATCGGTCAGGGATGCGCGGATTTCCACGCCGCCTGGCTGCGGTTTTGCGCCGGTATAGCCCAGGTCCGCAAGTTCCTTCTCCAGAGAGACTTCCAGCGAAGGCGCGCAGGTTACAAAAACGGTATGTTTTTCCAGCCAGTCCATTCGATTTCCGTATTACAGCGGGGGGGCATTATACGGAGTGCCGGAGAATCTGTCAAAATCCCTTTTTTCGAGGAAGGACCGGCATGGGGGCGGGCGGCGCGCGATGCTGCCCGACCGGATCAAGCCGGGGTGAAAGCGGCGGGCACGGCATCGAGATCGTAGTATTGGTGGGACAGCCGGTTGTTGCTGAGGGTAACGATTCGAAGGCCGGAAGGCGCGTTGCCCAGTGGCATGCCGACGGGGCCCGTGGTGATAATCTGCATGTCGTTCCAGGAGGCGATGTTGTTCTGGTGGAGGTGGCCGTTGATGACGGTTTTGACGCCGTGTTTTTGGAAGAGGTCGAGATATTTTTTCCGGGTATCGAGGGGGATATTGAAGTACTGGTCGGGTTCCTCGGCGGCTTCGAGGAAGAGCGGGTGGTGCATGAAGATGAGGTTGCGGGGGGTGTTATTCTGGGGCGAGGAGTCGAGATCGTGAACCAGCCATTGCCACTGGTTTTCCGTGTCGAGGGGCGCTTTGTCGGGATGCTGGATGATGTTGCTGTTGAGGAGGACGAAGTGCCAGTTGGCATGGTAAAAGGAGGACCAGTCGG
>CAZOTP010000521.1:0-1709 GCA_964582655.1 uncultured Pirellulales bacterium
ATAGGTTACGATGACATTCGTGTAATTTCCCGGACCGGGATCGGTAATGGGATTCGGCCCACCAAAACCGGCATAGGCTAGGTCGGCGAGAAACACGCCTTCAGATGAAAACTCTCCGATTTCCACACCCGCAGTCGTATTCAGACCGTACCAATGAACACTCGGTCCGACATCGACCTTCAAGGTATAGGTGGTATTCGGCTGAATTTCTCCCACTGACTGGATCATAAAACCAGTATCGGTGGCGTAGGCGACAGCGGTATTATTCCCCACAAAGGAACCGGGGTAGTTTCCGACGGCAGGGGAATTGGCACCTAAAGCGGCCCATCCGGGAACCTGTCCACTTGAAACCGCCACTTCGGTACCTTCCGCTAAAACGGGCTGTTCGAAATCCCCGTTCACTAGCAAATTCGCAGACGCCGCCTGCGCCAGCATGCCCACCAGAATCATGCAAACTAGCTTCTTCATGGAACGCTCCTTTCTCAGAGATGCTTCGGAAGGCTGACAACCTAGCCAGCCTCGTATACTAGAGAATGTATGATAAAAACCTGTTTTTTAGAATGGCGGGAATGCTATTAATCATGTAAAATGTGCTAAAGTCCAAAATGAGCAAAAAAGCATTTAATATCTACAATATCAAGGAAGTGCCGGGAATTCTCCCTTCGATCACTTGTATATTACGCGTCGATTCCCACCCCACGCACAACTTTGAGATCAAACGATGGGCCAGCCCGCTTTGGATCCTGGATTACAACCGGAATCTCTCCGTTCCCGTGCGAGTCGGTTCTACGCGTAAACCCTGGCGGGTTCGAGAGGCACAGATCGCCCATATGTATCCACCCAATACGCCGTTCTGGGAAGATTTTCGAGAAGCGCATCCCGGCATATCGGGAATGGCCTTCTTTTTCCAGGGAGGGGACCAGGCTGGGTTGAGGGAGCTGATTCCGCCGAAACAGTACTATGCGAAATTTCACGATGTGGAAGGAAAACTCTGGGGTGTCCTGAAACGAATTTCATTCCTTCCCGAACAATTTGGGGACTCCTGTTTTGCCGCCCTGCAGTCGTCCCTGTGGGATGTGATTGACATGCTCCAGAGGGCGACCTACCAGCAGAACGAGGATTACATCATCCAGGAGGCTTCTCACATCGAGCTGGAGGAGACATTCTCCCGACAGGTGGAGCAGCACATGAGGCTGCACTATGCGGAAAAGCTATCGCTCAAAAGCATCGCCGACGCGCTGCGCGTCAGCCCCGCGACGCTTCGCGGGAAATTTCACAAGGAGCAAAAAACCTCTCCGATGGCCCGGCTGAATGAGATACGAATCGACATCGCCAAAAGCAGCCTGCTCCAGGGCGAAAAACTCAGCAACATCGCCGCCCAGGTCGGTTTTTACGACGAATTCCACTTCTCCAAGGCATTTAAAAAATCCACAAGCCAAAGCCCGAGAGAATATCTCCAGTCGTTGCAGAAATAATGCGCCTCACGAAGACCGTCGGCGGCGTTTGGGCGGGGCGATCGCGGGGTGCATCACCGCCTTGACGTGTTTTCGATAGTTCTGCGGGGATATTTCCATCACCGTTTTGAAGGCCCGGGAAAAAACGTACTGGTCTTCATATCCAGTCATGCGGGCGATTTCGCTGACCGGCAAGTCCGTACTGCTCAGCAGATCACAGGCTTTGCTCATGCGGGTGCGGCGGACGAATTCCAT
>CAZOTP010000522.1:0-1702 GCA_964582655.1 uncultured Pirellulales bacterium
CAGCGTATATCTATGTATTATCGATTGGAAATAAGGCGGAGAGGTTGTATCTGCAAGGTTAAAGTTTGGGATTGTGATTGAGGGGGAAACGTGATATAATAAAAGCGATATGTTTTCGGTATTCGTTTCCTAAGAGAATATGGCGGTTTGAGTTATGTACACGCTGGCGGAACGGGAAAACGTGTTGAGCGGGCATGCGAGGGATGTTTTGCTTGCCTGTCGGGATGCGATTCGGAGCCTGTATCCGGATGCCGGGATTGTACTCTATGGTTCGCAGGCGCGGGGGCAGGCGGATGCGGAATCGGATCTGGATTTACTGGTGCTGCTGGAGGAAGAGACGACGGCGGGGGCGGTTCGGGAGATTCGGGCCCGGCTCTATGAAATTGGATTGGCGGAGGATCTGGTGATCAGCGCGATTGTTCGCAGCCAACGGGATTGGAATTCCCCGATGTCCCAGGCGATGCCGCTGTACCAGAATATCCAGCGAGAAGGGATTCTGGTGGTATGACACAAGGGCAGGAGGCGTTGATCCGTTATCGTTTGAACCGGGGGCATGTGTTAAAAAACAGCGGTTCTTTATGTTTCTTAAAATCATAAAATACTGCACTCCTGTTCTGATCAGTTTATTTCTGTATGTGTTGTGCATGTATATTATGTTGATGTCTATAGGAGAGGCATTCGATACCTCTTCACCACCATGGGCGAAAACATTTGCTAGAAATTCTTATATCATTCTGCCATTAGGGACCATTTTTGAACAGATTTACAAGCATAGAACCGGAGATTTCGCCTTTATGGCGTCTTCCCTTTTTCAATGTCTGTTCTATGGAATTTTTATGGGTTATGGATGGTCTAAACGGCATTTTCGAGAGTTTGGGCTAGTATTGCTTGTTTTCCACTTCATAACCGTTTTATTTGCGTTTTTATCAGATAAGCTGGAAATCTTTTTTTAATAATCGGATTAGGAGATTTGAATGCCCCTGGTGACGGATTATCGAGCGGTGAAGGAGATTTATGCAGAGGCGGCGGAGCGGGGGATTGCGCTGCCGATGTACTGTGCGGAGGATCGGGAGACTTTGGAGGCGATACTGGCTTCGGCGCTGAAGATGGGGGAGGAGATCGGGGTGGAGGATTTGCCGATTACGCCTGCGTGGACGTGCCGGTATCCGCACCGGCCCCAGATGAAGTTTGTGACGGCGTGCGGGGAGGCGGAGCTGGGTGTGCGGCTGATGCTGTCGGATCTGGAGGAGTTCATGGGGGATACGAGTCCGTATCGGAAGCTGCGGGTGATGCCTCATCTGGATCACGGGATTCCGTGGCTGGACGGGGATATTCTGGAGGGGTACGCGGACCGGTTTGCATCGGTGATGTGCGACGCGAGCGAGAAGCCGTTCGAGGAGAATATCCGGCGGACGGCGGAGTACGTGGAGAAGGTGAAGGGGCGCGTGGTGGTGGAGGGGGCGGTGGATGAGATTTATGAGTCGGGCGGAGGCGGGCAGAAGAACGAGCCTACGACGGTGGAGCAGGCGACGCGGTATATCCGGGAAACGGGGGTGGATGTGATTGTGCCGAACGTGGGGACGGAGCACCGGGCGACGGCGGACCAGGTGGTGTACCGGGCGGACCGGGCGCGGGAGATCAGCCGGGCGGTGGGGAATGTGCGGTGCATTCACGGGTCATCGTGCGTGAAGCCGGAGGACCC
>CAZOTP010000523.1:0-1694 GCA_964582655.1 uncultured Pirellulales bacterium
CCCCGGCCGCAACTTTGTCCCCGGAGACGCCGCCTACGGGAATCTGGATTTTGGCCGTGTCGTCCAATCCGAGGCTGTCCAGCAACTTTTGATGGTATTGCAATTCGGCGATACTGGCGGCGATAACGGGTTTTGGCGGGACGGCGGAGGGGAGGCATCCTCATCATTCCCCTCATCATCCGCATAGACCGCACGGTCCTGTAGTGCGCGTGCTGGTTGTGGGGCATCCGGCGCCCCCGCCTGTGGTCGTTGCCGAACCGGTGGTGGTGGAGCGGACGGTGGTGGTACGGGAACCCGCGCCGGTTGTAGTGGAAGAGCCGGCGCCAACAGTCGTTCGGGAAGCCGAGCCGGCGCCGGTGACAAAGTCGGACGTATTGTCCGGGGCGTATTTTGAGAATCAGAAGAACCGGATGAATGATTTGATTCGCAGCGAAAGCCCGACGGTTCGGGCGATGGCGGCGGAGGGGCTGGCGGATCAGACGCCTATCATAGCGGCGCTCATCGACGCGCTGATTAACGATGCGGAATCGCAGGTGCGCGGGGCGGCGGCGAGGAGCCTGGGGAGGCTGGCCAACCCGATTGCCTGGGCTGCGCTGAAGCAGTCGGCGAAGTATGATGAGGAGGAAGCGGTGCGGGGCGAATCGGAGAATGCGGCGAAACGGATCGAATCGCTCGGCGCGGAACGGCCGGAGGAATCGGCACTTCCGATGAATACGGGGGATGAAAAACTGGCGGAATACATGACCGATTTGCGATACGGCAATGCGGATGACCGGGCGGACGCCGCGGAGGATCTGGATAATGAGAAGGGAATGCAGGCGGTCGCGGCGCTGATTAATGCGGTGGTCAATGACAAGGATGCGAAGGTTCGCAGGGAGGCGGCGGCGAGCCTGGGAAAAATCGGCGACCGGATGGCAGTGCCCTTCCTGCAGAAGGCCGCCGCGTGTGAAACGACGGAGAAAACAAAGAAAGAGATGAACAAGGCAATCGACCGGATTCGTGAACAGATTCCGACCCCTGCTCCGGCCCCCTCCCCCGCGGGATACACCTCAACCGGATCTTCTTTTGTAGCGATAAGGATGGGCAGCTCGTTGCCCATGCGGTCTTTCTTTATTTTCCCTCTGCCCCGCTATTCTATCAAATTCTTCATCAAAGTACAATACCCTTCGAACTTCACCCCTCCGCCTCCTCCCGTTCGGAGTTCCGCCTTCCGACATACCTTCCTCCCTCACTGCTTACGATAGAATTATTTGGATATTTACAGAAATTCCCCCATAATAAAATCTATACCGCAATCCATGGCTTCACAGAAGAAAACAGAAATATATTCTGACGGATCAACTGTGGTTACTTTATAAAATGGAAACGCCAGGCTGGTATTATTATACGAACGGCCAGTACGCGGGACCCGTTTCTGCGGAATATTTGAAAGAACTTCTTTCTGTCGGGCAAATCGATCCGCATACAACGGTATGGAACAAATCCATGAATGAGTGGCGTCCCATTTCCGCAATAGAATGGTTCCAGCCGCAAGAATCAAAAAACTCCGTTCAGAATGAAATATCCCCCTTCCAATTCATAAAAGTCCGCAGTCTTATTTTCTGGACATTAATCATTGGCATACCGATGTTCTACTTGTGTTACTTTCCCGCCCCTTTTTATGAACGATCCCGTTCGGAACTCTTCTTCCATAT
>CAZOTP010000524.1:0-1686 GCA_964582655.1 uncultured Pirellulales bacterium
ATGAAACGCAGGGCCGTTATCACGCGTGACGGAAGCGGCCAAAGCCAAAAGGCCGCTGAACATGGGTATGAGTATTTTGTGCTTAAGGTTTTCAATCATGACCAAGCCTCCCATCAGGCCGCTTATTGCGTCTTGTACAGGATTTTCAGTGCCGGTCTTTTACCCGGATCGACGGAATAATCGCGGCTGAATACGCCTATTTCCGAATCCGCCGTGCCTTCGTCGTCGCTTTTGATCAAGATTCCGTGATTGATCTGGCCATTGAGCCAGCCCTGAACAACGGTCGCATTCAGCCGCACTTGAATCGGGGCCGTTGTGGCGGGGTCCACGTAGAAAGAACCGATGGCGTTAGCCGTGGCGAAATCTCCGCCAGGCGTATTCCAATTGGTGACCGATGTCGCGGCGGACCAGGTGGAGGCTGTTTCGGTCCATTCCTTCGCAACCGGGTAAACATGGGCCGAAAGCAGGTTGCCGGCTGTGGAGCCCCCGGATGGATGCAGAATCAGAATCGCATCGGTTATGGTCGCGCCCGCCGGAAGACCGGCCTTGGCGACATCGAAGTAAAACAATCCTCGGGCGGCGGAATGCGATGCCGTGGAGTAACCAAAAGCCACCATGGGCTGCATGCCGTAATTTCCGATTGTGGAATCGATGCTGTTGTCCTTGCCGCATAACTCGCCGGGGCCAGGTTGGAGCATTACTTCCGCAAGGCCGGGACCGGTTTGTCCGGGGTCGCCCTTCGCCCCTTGCGGGCCTTCTGGACCCACGGGGCCGGTTTTTCCGCATCCGGCTATCACAAGCATTGCCAAAACAATAAATAGTGCTTTTCTCATCATATCCTCCGTTGATTTTGTGATTAGTACCAAATGGACATGGTGCTTCCGGCGTTGGTAGCGCCGATGTTCGCGGTCACTCCGAGCGAACCGTCCGTCTGATAACCGGAATAAATCCTCTTATAACCGTAAATCCAGCAAGTCCCTTGAACTCCGGTGTATCCCGCGAGAGTGAGCGCATCCGATGTCACGCCGTTTTGGTAAACCACGGATTTCAAGGGCATGTTGTAAGACCAAGAGAGAGTTACCGGCGTATTCAAAGGAACGTTGATGCCGCTGACTGTGTACTTAAACCACCCTTTGTAATCAAGCGACCCGGGGACAACCGGTTCCATAATCAGCTTATAAGGATCGTCCCTACCCTGAAGGGAGACAGAAAGGCTCCAATTTTTATGGAGGTAAAATGCGGGGCTGTTGATCGAGATGGGATGATTTCCCGCCTTCGCGCCGTGGAATGAAAGGTTGTCACTGGTCCAGGATCTTGCCGCTCCCACGGTTTCGGTGAAAGTGGCGGTATTGTTATTGGTGATATTTTGAGCGCCGCTGATGGAGATGCCGGTATCGGGCGACGGAAAACCCGCTCCATTGACCGTTACGGTGTAATTGATATCCCCTGCGTTCACGTATTTAACGCCGATATGATTGGTCCCGCCCACATAGACATAATCGTAGTTGGCGTTGGTGAGCGTAAGCGTTCCGTTTCTGCCGTTGAAGTTCACGCTGGAAGTCTGATTTTGGCCAATGCTTCCGGTTTTCGAAGAGGCGTTAATGGATTCGCCGGCATGGGCGGGGATCGTGACTGTGTAGTTGCCGATCGATGTCAGGTGAAACGTCTGAAAGCCCTGGCCCATCG
>CAZOTP010000525.1:0-1672 GCA_964582655.1 uncultured Pirellulales bacterium
CGGGGGCGAGGGCGGAATTGAGGGTGTGTTCATCGATTTTCCAATCATCGATGAGTTTTCGGCGTTCGGTTTCGTCGGGGCCTACGCAGAGAAAGATTTCGCCCTGTTCAGGTTCGCATTCCACGAGCCGACCATTGTCAATTCGAATATGGCGAAGCATTTTGGCCCGTCTCCGTTGGTTTCGGCCTGCCTGATCCTGTATCCCCAAGGTTGGGGATACCCGTCGATAACCGGAAGATTGTACCCGGCGGTCAGCGGCCTGACAAGTCCCAAAATGGAACGACGGGCTGGATACTCAGCCCCCCCCTTCCTGTAGAAGCCGCCGGGCACTGGCTAGATCGGAGCAAAGGGTGAAAAACTTGTCCAATTTCACAATTTTGAAGATTTCGAACATGTATTTGTCGTTGGAGCTGTTTTTGAGCTTTTGAGCGATACCGCAAAGGATGAGACGGCCCTGCTGCTGATCGATTCGGTTCTGCAGGTTGATCAGGCAGCCCAGGGCGGACGAAGAAATATACTGCACCGTGCTGAAATCCAGAATCAAGTGCATGCCGGAC
Organism: uncultured Pirellulales bacterium; assembly: GCA_964582655.1. GTDB lineage: Bacteria > Planctomycetota > Phycisphaerae > Sedimentisphaerales > SM23-30 > CAZOTP01. Next base: position 558 of record CAZOTP010000525.1, read on the forward strand.
TTGTTCTCTACCAGAGGAAGTACGGATTCATGAAATCGCTCGATCTGGGGATCGGTCACGATTTCCTGGCATGTCAGACTGACCAGAGTGAACTCCTCGGTAATTTTGACAGTACCAATTTTTTCTTTGGATTCCATGTTATACTGAATATTCGGCATAGGAGGTTACTCGGTATCCGGAAAAATAGAATCTATCTCATTATATGGCTGGTTTATCGCGGTTTATGGAATTCAATCCATAATCCGTAATTGATTTTTTCAGGGCTTTGGGGACCCAGGATATGCAGGCGGTAATCCGGGATCTTCAATTCGTTCATAATATCCCGTAACTGCCGGGCGGTTTCCTTGAGGTCGTACTCGGCGTCGGGGAGTTTTTTGGCGACTTTCCGGGCGGTCTCAATGGGCAGGTTTTCGGAAAATCCGCGTCCGATAAACGCAGCGCCTCCCGGTTTGAGAACGCGATAGATTTCACGAAATGCCCGCGGTTTGTCCTGCCAATACTGAAAGCTGGCGCGGGAAACGATCATATCGGCATAATTATCCTTGAACGGCAGATCCTGGGCGTCGGCGCAGATGGCGGAGACGCGGGGGCCAAACCCCTGATTCCGGGCGAGTTTCGTAAAATGCGGGAAAAAATGGGGATTGATATCGGCATTAATCCAATGGAATCGGGTACGTTTGCACAGCTCGATAATCAGGTCGCCAGGCCCGCTTCCCAGGTCAATGCCGATCCCTTCTTTGTCCGCCAACCCAAAATCCCGGACGATCTCTTCGGCGAGAGGCCCGTAGATGGGCGAAAGGACTTCCCGGGAAGTTTTAATGGTGCTCTTGGCCTCCTTCCTGGCCTGAGAATCTTGATTTAATCCTTTATCAGAACTATACTTACATCCAAAACAGAGAAATAAAAAAGGGATTCCAAACAGACTGCCAAACCACAGACAAATCTTGGATTTCATAACCAAATTGCTCCAATCCCTGAAAAAAGAGAATATACAGGATAGTACGATACAATATAATTGAAGGCAAATCCGCTACATAAAAAAGTTAGTTAAAAAATACATAAGTATCGTACGGGGACTACCAGTATATGTCAATATAGGAAATATGGATAATTTA
>CAZOTP010000526.1:0-1655 GCA_964582655.1 uncultured Pirellulales bacterium
GCGGCCCAGCACGCCGATATAGGGGCCTGGGATGCCGATGTCGGAGATATAGGCGGTCCCGCCGTCCAGGATCGCTGGGTCGGCGGTCGGTACGTGCGTGTGTGTTCCGAAGACGACACTCATCCGTCCGTTGACGTGCCAGCCCATGGCGATTTTTTCGCTGGTGGCTTCGGCGTGGAAATCGAGGATGCGGATTTTCGCTTCGGAGGGCATCCTGCTTAGCACTTCATCCATCGCGGTCCAGGGCGAATTGCTGTTGCCCATTTCCATCTGCCCCATGGCGCAGACGACGCCGATCTGGTATCGGCCTGACTTGCTGGGAACGACCGTCCAACCCTTGCCCACCGCGGTGGGGGGAAGGTTGATAGGGCGAATGATTCGATTGGAAGAATCCAGCTGCGGGAAAATTTCCGACTTGCGGAAGCAGTGGTCGCCCAGCGTAACCACGTCTACGCCGTAGCGTTGGAGTTTTTCGAAGATTTGCGGCGTCAAGCCGCTGCCGCCCGCGGCGTTTTCCGCGTTGCAGACGACGAAGTCGATGGAATGTTCCTGTATGAGCTTCGGCAGATGCTCCGCCAGTACGCTCCGCCCAGCCCGGCCCACAACATCTCCCACGCACAAAATGTGGATATACATACCTCGTTCGCTTTCCAGGGGTCTCGATTCGGACCCGAAGCCATTATAGAAGAAAAGCCGGTTTCGGGAAGGAAAATCGGCGGGAATCCTTCCGTTCGGAAAGCCATTGGAATTGTTTTCGCGCTGGAGTACAATATTTCGCGGGTCAATTGGTTTTCCAGGTAAGGGAGTCGTCCTCATGATCCAATGCAAAGATTGCGAATATTTCAAGCGTGGCGCTAACGGCGAGATCGCGTTCGGATGCGATCCGTTCACGAACATCAAGGAACCCGAATGCCTCGCGAAATGGCAGCTCATCAAGATCAACCAGTTGGTCGCGGGCTACCAGGCGACGCTGCGCTACTACGAACGTTTCGCGCCGATGCAGGAAAAAATGTTCAAGCTCATGGAAACCGAAATCGACGAACTGAGCGAAACGGACAAATGGAAATCCCCCGGTGACGATGAAGACGACGATTCGGGTGATTCTGACAAAAACCTCGGCGGCATCGACAATTGGCCGGAATAGAGTCATGGTACGGGGATGACATTCCGTCTCCGCGGGATCGAATTCTTGAAATCACGCAACGATATGGCGCCGGGGGGTTCCTCGCCCCCGAAGGGCGAGGATTAGAGGGCTTCTTCTTCCTCTTCGAGTTCGTCCTCGTCCTGGTGCTTTTCCAGCTCCGCCAGGTCGATAGGCTCGGTTTCGGGGGTATATTGGCCGTTGTCCGGCAGGTCTTCGCTGAGGACGTCCACGAGTTCCTGGACGTTGTCGAAAATCCACTGGATTTTTTTCCGGATCATCATGAGAAACGCCCCGCCGTCGAATCGGCCGAACACGCCCGTCTGGGCGATGGGGACGGCCGCTTCGGCGATCATGGCTTCGCACATCAGGTACGGAATCGCCCGCAACTCGTCCGTCGTAATGACGTTGACTGAATCGTACCCCATCAGGAACCGCCCGAAACGGTCCATGTCCAGGTGGTTGGGCCAATCGAGGGGATTCTCCCCGCCACCGACGATGGAAAACTGCAACG
>CAZOTP010000527.1:0-1650 GCA_964582655.1 uncultured Pirellulales bacterium
GCTCAGCCGCGGCCGGATTGCCGCGGACGGGGATGTGGAGGCCATTCGGACTAGTTCCAGCCCTGTGGTGCAGCAGTTTATCCAGGGGCGAAGCGAAGGTTTTGCGGATGAGGTGTAATCGACATGGTAGAAAATAAGCGGAATATCCTGGTGGGATTGTTTGTATTGCTGGGATTGTCGGCGCTGGGCTGGATGATTTTTAAATTCGGAGATTTGCCGACCATGGTAAGCCGGTATGACGCCTATGAAGTGGAAATCTTTTTTCCGTCGGCGCCGGGGATCAAAGATAATTCGGAGGTTTTATTTTGCGGGTATCCCGTCGGTCGGGTTGTGAGCGTGGATCCGCCAAGGCTTATGACGAATCTGGACCATCAGGACAAGTCCGCCTATCAGGTGGTGGTAACGGCGGCGATTCATCGGGATCATGAAATTCCTAAAAACGCAACGGCGAAGGTGTACCGGCGGGGACTGGGGGGAAGTTTTCTAGAGTTTGTACTGCCTCCTCAGGAGCCGGCGTCCGCGTATTTTCTGGCCGGAGGGGATCAGATTCAGGGGGAATTGTCGCAAGGGAACGAATTTTTGTCGGAAGCGACGCAGTCCAAGCTGGATGATTTGATCAGTTCGCTGACGAGTCTGAGCCGGAATCTGGAAAGCCAGTTGCAGAAAATCACGCCGGAGCAGGTGGACGGGGCGGACGCCTTCAGTCCTGTGTACCCCAATGTAACCACGGCGGTCATACGCCTGGACCGTGTGTTGAAGAGCATCAACCAGGTGGTGGGGGATGAAGCGAATCAGGCGAATGTGAAGAAAAGCCTGGAGAATCTTTCGGGATTGTCCGGGGAACTTCGGGAAGCCGCTGCGAAAATTCAAGCGCTGACGGACAAGGCAATCGGGATGGCGGAAAGCGGGACCAAGGCGATGGACCGGCTGGATGAGACCTCGTTGAAGTTTTACGAGTCGTTTAACGCCAGCAGCTTGAAAATTCAAACGGCGGCGGATGAAATCGCCAAGGCATTCGGTCAGCTGGACCGCATGCTTGCCGCCGCCACCGCGGGCGACGGAACTGCCAGTCGGATTTTGAATGATCCCAAACTTTATGAGTCCATGACCGACGCGACGGAGCGGCTGAACCTGGCGCTGGAAGATTTCCGCAAACTGGTGCAGCAATGGACGGAAAAGGGGATGAAGGTCAAGATGAAGTAGGCAACAGGGAGGAACAGCCTGTTTGAAAATCACGGTTCCAGCCGCGATATAAAGAACCTGCGATGAACAAAAAGAAGCGGTCTGGGATTCCCTGCAGTGGGTAAAGCAAGGCGGATTCCTGATTATTTTGGCCAATGAGACCGATGCCTGGGACCGGATTGACAACATGTGGTGGCGGCAGGTCGGGAAAGAATCGGCTCTGGCGGATTTGCTGGTGGTATTGGACCGGCAGGGGGAGGCGTCTTCCTGGCCGGTGGGAACAGGGCATGTATTTTCTACGACGATTTCCCCCCGTCAGTTCGCCGATCCAGCACAGGCGGATGGAGCTTATCTGCCCTTGCTGAAAGAAGTTTTGCGAAAGGGGAATCATGAACTTTCGTCCCCGGGATATTTTTGTAGGAAGCGGGGGACGTTTCTGATCGCTCATGCGGAAACCGCCAATGTATC
>CAZOTP010000528.1:0-1650 GCA_964582655.1 uncultured Pirellulales bacterium
GTAAACGCCCCCTTCTCATGCCCGAACAGCTCGCTCTCCAGAAGTGTGCTCGACAGCGCAGCGCAGTTCACGCACAGCAGAGGCTTGTTCGCTCGCCCGCTCTGGCTGTGAATCGCCCGGGCGATCAGTTCTTTCCCCGTTCCCGATTCCCCGCGGATAAACACCGTCACGCTGCTCTGCGCCACCAGCGAAATCCGCTCCATCAGCTTCCGCATCACCGCGCTGGCCCCCACCAGCTGACGGCCCCGCTGCCAGTCCTTCGCCACCGCCCGGTACGCCTGATTCTCCTTCACCACCCGCCGGTGCTCCAGCAGACGGCTCATCAGCAGCAGAATCTCATCCCCCTCGAACGGTTTCTGGATATAATCGTACGCTCCCTTTTTCATCGCCTCCACCGCCGTATCGATCGTCGCGTACGCCGTCATCATCACCACCGGAACATCCAGCCCCCGCTTGCCCAGCTCCTCCAGAAATTCCAGACCGTCCATCTTCGGCATCTTCAAATCCGACAAAATCGCGTCGAACGACGCCGATTTCAGCTTCTCCAGCGCATCCGCCGCGCTGCTCGACGTCGTCACCTGGTGCCCCGCCAGGCTCAGCGTCGCCTCCAGCGAATCCCGCATCATTTCCTTGTCATCGACGACCAGTATTCGAGCCATACGTTCTCCTGCGACTCAAGGCAGAAATATCGTAAACACCGCTCCGCCCGTCGGCCGGTTCGATGCGCGAATCAAACCGCCGTGACACTCCACCAGACGATGCACAATCGCCAGCCCCAGCCCCGTCCCCGCATCCTTCGTCGTAAAAAACGGATGAAAAATCTTGTCCAGAATCTCCGCCGGGATCCCCGGTCCCGTATCCGCTACCTCAATCTGCACCGAATACCCCGGATCCGTTTCCATCCGCCGCCCCCGGAGTTCCACCTTGCCCGATCCGTCGAGAATCTCAATCGCGTTCACCACCAGATTCAGCAGAATCCGATGCATCATGTGCACATCCATCTCGGCCGCCAGACCCCGTTCCACCCCCGACGCATCCACCGCAATCGCCCGGCCCTGCAGCATCGGCTGCACATATTCCAGCACCTCCTCCACCAGAGCCGCCACGCCCGTCGTCTGCTTGTCGCACTGATGATCGTGCGTAAACGCCAGAATATCGTTCACAATCCGGTCCAGGCTGTGAATCCCCTTGTGAATCTTGTGCACCCACTTCAGCTTCGCCGGCTCCTCCAGCAGATTCCGCTCCAGCAGCGAGGCATACAGCTGCAAACCGCCCAGCGGATTGCGGATTTCATGCGCCATCCCCGCCGCCATCTCCCCCAGCGCCGCCAGCCGGCTCTTCCGCTCCAGCAGCGCATTCTTGTGCGCCAGCTCCTCCCGAAGCCGCTTCACCTCGCCCTGAAGCTGCTGATACGACTGCTGCATCCGGTCCGTCGTCTCGCTGTACGCCGCGAACACCATCGCCAGCTGTTCCATCGCGCCCGCCGCATCCGGCCGGTTTCCCGACTTCCTGGGCGGCATTTCAATTGTCTCGAATATGTCGCTCAACGGGCGACTCCTTCATTCTGTTGTCAATTCCAACCGTACATTGCCGTTTCGGTCCTTCGCTTCAGCCGCTGTGCGTATCCAGATAATGTCCCCCCGCCGGCGC
>CAZOTP010000529.1:0-1645 GCA_964582655.1 uncultured Pirellulales bacterium
ACGAAAATCCGCTCCGATCCGCGGTTTGCCCAACTGCCGATTATCGCCATGACCGCCCATGCGACCATCGAGGAGCGACAGCGCTGCCTTGCCGCCGGCATGAACGACCATGTCGCCAAGCCCATCGATCCCGCCGCCCTGTTCGAAACCGTGGCCCATTACTATCATCCTGCCGCTCCGCCGCCGGCTCGGCCCGGCCCGACGGCGGATAAAACATCGCCGGACGATCTCCCTCAGGTAGAGGGCCTCGATACCGCCAACGGCTTGCTCCGCGTCGCGGGAAACCGTCCTCTGTACCTGAAACTCCTGCGCCAATTCACCGAACAGCAGGCCGATGTCCCCATCCGCATCGACGATCTTTTGAAAAAAGAGGATTATCCCGCCGCCGAACGGCTTGCCCACACCGTCAAGGGAGTCTCGGGCAATTTGGGCGCAACCGCGATTCAGGCCGCCGCGGCCGAACTGGAAAAAGCGATTGCCCGAAAATCGGAGATGCCCCAAATACAAACGTTGAACCAGCGGCTGGAGGAAGCCGTGAAAACAGTAATTCCTTCTCTCCGGGATGCGCTGGGGGTTCCAAAAGCCCAACCGCCCGCCGCTCCAATGGATCCCGCGCAGAAAAAAACCGTCATCGCGCAAATGACAAAACATCTGTCCGAGTTCGATCCCGCCGCGGCGGAATGCCTCGCCGCCAATCGGGAACTGTTGGGGTCCCTGTTTTCGCCCTCCGATTTCACCGAGTTTGAACAGCAGGTGCAGACCTATGCCTTTGACGCCGCGGCCGTAAAACTGGACAACGCCGCCCGAACCCATGGCGTATAAAACAGCGAGCAATACCATGAGCGAACGCATTCTTGTCGTGGACGATACCCCGGAAAATATCCAGGCCCTGGCCGGAATCTTAAAGGACCGCCAGTACCAGATCAGCGTCGCCACCAATGGCCGGCAGGCCCTGGACATTATTGACCGCGTCCGACCGGACCTGATTCTCCTGGATGTCATGATGCCGGAAATGGACGGCTTTGAAACCTGCCGCCAGCTCAAATGCAATCCGGCCTGGCAGGGCATTCCCGTGATTTTCCTCACCGCCAAAACCGAAACCGCTGATATCGTCCGAGGTTTCGAACGGGGCGCTGTGGATTACGTCGCCAAACCCTTCAACGCCCATGAACTCATTGCCCGCGTCCAGACCCATCTGCAATTGCTCCGGCTGCGAAATGATCTGGCGCAGAAAAATGAACAACTCGCCGCCGCAAATGCGCGAATGAGACAGGAGCTGGAAGCCGCCTCACGCGTCCAGCGGGCGCTGCTTCCGCAGACGCCCATCGTTTCCGATCGCGTTCGCATGAGCTGGATTTATCATCCCTCCACGGAACTGGGAGGCGATTCCCTGAATTTCTTTGTTCTGGACAATCGCTATCTGGTCCTGTATGTCCTCGATGTCAGCGGGCATGGCGTGCAGGCCGCGCTGCTGTCGGTTTCCGTCACCCAGATGCTGATTCCCCGCCCGGATGAACATTCGCTGGTTTGTCACAATGGCATGAAACTCCCTGTTCCTCCCCATCAGGTCGCGGAGAAACTCAATCGCGCCTTATAATACTCCCCAAAAACTGGACCATGGATTAAGGTGGATTTGTCGCCTGGA
>CAZOTP010000530.1:0-1629 GCA_964582655.1 uncultured Pirellulales bacterium
CTGCAAACCGACCCCTCTCAGACAAAACGCCCGATCCATGAATCCGTCATTGTTGAAATCCGCCGCCTGCACCCGGTCGCTGCCCATCACGCCCATCTCGTTTGCCGCAAATGTCCGATCGGTGCCCACCCGGCACGCCACCGGAGGCACATGCGTCCTTGTGTCATGCGTATTTCCGAAAAACAGATCCAGATACCCGTCATCATTGATATCGTACCGGAGAATCGTGCGTACCGTCCCGTCGTGGCACACATATATATTCTGTCCCGCCGCATCAAGCGCCCCGTCGCGGAAATCCTCAAACGTGTCCTCTGTCCACACCATCGGCTCCGAAAAACCCGCGGATGATAACGCAAAAAGAATCACACAGCAGATGCCGATACGATAAAAATGGGCTCCATTCATGACAATACCCTCAATATAAGATTGGATCGGGATTGATTTCATAACAGTATCTTATATAATGCCATCTGAATAATAATTCAATCGATTTCCTCATAATTACGCGTTTCCGTGGTCTTCTGAAAATAGGACAAATGTATGGGAAGAACAGCAAAACGCATCGCCTTCTTTCTTGTCTGCTGTGTTTCCGCCTGTACCGCACAGCAGACAAACATCTTCCAGCCCTTCAGCGGCGCCGCACGCTCCGATTGGCAAAACGCAGACCATCCCATCCTCCGGACCGACATGACCGCCGGAAATTCTCATGAACATTTCAGCAAGCAGCTTGAACCGAACCGATGGAAAATCATCCCCTACGAACTTGAAAATGGCATTGCCGGAAATATGATCTGGACCGGCCCCGAAATGCAGCCCCCCGCCGTTTCTATCCCGCTCAATGCTCCCGGATGGCATGCCATCTTCGTAGGCCTCTTCAGCGCCCCCGAAGTCCCCACTGCCGCATGGCTGAAACTTGATACCGACCCTGCCCCCGTTCCCCGCTGCAACCGCAGCAGCGAATTCGTGGGCAACACCGTCGAAGTCTTCTTCAAAACCGCCTGCCTCACTCCCAACAGCCGCCTCATCATCCAACCCCAGCGCCATGGCTTCCCTTCCTCCTGCGGCGTCACCCATATCCTCCTGATCCCCCTGACCGATCCGGAAATAAAACACGTGCAGGCCGACCGCGCCGATCCCTCCCGCCGAACCATGGCCGCCACCTTCGACGGCTTCACGTACTTTTTCCTGCACAGCCCCCGCACCCCCGAAGAACTCCGCTCCGCTGTCGAAATCTTCCGCGATACCGATATTGGCACTCTCCTGCTCCATTCCCCCGGCGCCGATAAGGTGATTTACCCCTCCTCCGTCGGGTACCGAAAAGGCGCCCATGCCAAAGCTGCCCCACGCATCGGCGACCGCTATTTCCTTGAATCCCTCCAGGCCTTCGCCGATCAGAACATCAATCCCGAAAAAGTCCTCATCGATGCCGCCCATGAATTGGGAATCAAAGTCCACTCCGGCTTCCGCCCCGCCGGCTGGACCTACGTCGAACCCTTCTGCGATTACTGGGAATCCCCCTTCTATCAGCAGAATCCCCAATGGCGATGCGAAGACAAAGACGGTACCCCCGTCGCCCGAATGAGCTGGGCCGTGCCCGAAGTCCGTACCCATCTCCTCGACGTCCTCCGC
>CAZOTP010000531.1:0-1626 GCA_964582655.1 uncultured Pirellulales bacterium
CGGTTCAAGCATTTCGTGACGCTGCAGGAGCATCGCCGGGAGGGGCTGGAGAGGCGTCTGCAGTTTTCGGATTCCTCGGATTTTGTTCCGGCGGAGATCCGGTACGGGGGGGAGCGGTACCAGGTGAAAGTGCGTCTGAAAGGGGATTTGCTGGATCATCTGGGCCCTCGGAAATGGTCGTTTCGAGTCAAGGTGGCGGGGGATCATGCGATTGGGGGGATGAAGGCGTTTTCGCTTCAGACGCCGGCGGCACGGAAGTACATTCACGAATGGCTGTTTCAGGAGGGGCTTCGCCGGGAAGGATTGATTTCGCTGCGAACCGATTTTGTCCGGCTGATCGTGAACGGGGAAGACTGGGGGATCTACAACATCGAAGAGCATTTTGAGAAGCGTCTGATCGAGGCGAACGGACGCCGCGAGGGACCGATTCTGAAATTCAGCGAGGAGGTGGTATGGGCGGATTTGGCGCAGCAGGGACCTCTTCTTCTGAGCAACAACACGGATCGAATGTGGCAGAGCAATCTGTATGCCAGCCAGGCGGACGGTTTTGGACTGGGATCGCTGTCGAGGGAGGATCCGATGTTTGCGCTGTTTGAGGCGGGCCGGGACAAGCTGAACGGATTGCAGGAAGGAACGCTTGCACTGGATCAGGCGTTTGACATTCCCCGGGCGGCGCGATTTTTCGCGTTGACGATGCTGTTCGGGGCCCAGCACGGCCGATGCTGGAACAATATCCGGTTTTATTACAATCCGGTCACGGGATTGCTGGAACCGGTGGGGTATGACAGCGGGGCGGGGGAGATCACGCAGATCGCGATGGTGTCGCCGACGAATCCGGACCCGTTTCTGCGGATTTTTTTCCGGAGCGAGGCGTTTTGCCGGGAGTATATCCGGGAGCTGGACCGATTCAGCTCGCGGGAGTATCTGGACGGTTTTTTTCGGGATGTGGAGGAGCCGCTGAAGAAGAATCTGAGGAAAATATACCGCGAATTTCCGGAATTTTATTTCAGCACCGAGGCGTATTACGCCAATCAGAAGACGCTGGAAAAGATGTTATGCCCGGTGCAGGGCTTGTACGCGAATCTGCATCCCTGGACGGAGGGCGAGGCGGTTCTGGATGTCGGGAATTTTCATTCGATGCCGATCGAGGTGCTGGGGCTTTCAGATTCGAAGGGATTGCTGACGGACGGCGGGGGGGTCATCCGTCTGGAGGCCAAAGAGCCCGGCAAGCCGGTCCGGTATGAAACTTTGCGGCTGGCGTTGTCGCGCCCGGCGGGAGGGGAGGGGAATCCCGATTCGAATCCGCTGACGGTGCAGTATCGCGTGTGGGGCACAACGAAGACGGTGCAAACGGCGGTGTGGCGATGGCCTTACATTCAGCGAAGCGAGCTGGAGAGGGACCTTACCCTTCGCCGGCCGAATGAAGAGAAATTCGACTGGCTGACGGTCGATGAACAGGAGGGAGTGATTCGGATCCGGCCCGGCCGGCATGTTCTGCGGGAAGCTTTGATTGTGCGGGCGGGGGCTTCTCTCGCGGCGGAATCGGGGACGGAGGTGGATCTGCAGGGTGGGGCGGTTGGGGTTTCGTATTCTCCGGTGTAAATATTGGGGGAGGCGGCGTCGCCG
>CAZOTP010000532.1:0-1626 GCA_964582655.1 uncultured Pirellulales bacterium
TTTGTCTATCTTCAAATTGCCGCCTATTTTATGTCCAAACTCCCATTCCCAGTCAATGTCTTTCTTCCGGTGATGAATTTGTTGCTTTATCCTTCAGGTTTCAACCCGATGGAACTTGAAGCGGTTCGGCCCGATTCCTAGCATCTAACCAGTTAAACACAAACAGGTTATAACCATCACAGGGAACCGATACCGTTTTTCCGATCGAAATGAAAAAGAAACGGGAGGACGATTCGACTTTTCCATTTTCTCGAGCTAGAATCGATAAAAATTGCTGTCAAAGCGTATCGAGGCACGGATAAACTAACGGTTTTATTAGAAAGGAATCGCGACCCATGAAAAAAATATGGATTTTGATCCTGCTGACAGCTGTTGTATTTGTTTCGACAGGTCTGACCAGTTGTCAAAAGAAAGAGAAGCCGACGGGCACCCAGGCAGCGCCGGCAAAACAGGAAGAAGCCAAACCCGCTGAAAAACCGGCCGGGGAGCCGGCCGCCGAAAAGCCAAAGGATCATCCCGCCCACTGAGAGCCGGATAAGGCTGTCCGCTTTTCTCACAATAAAACCGGGCCAGACGCTCTTCTGGCGCGAGGGGAGGCGTCCGGCGTTTGCCTTTTAAGAGGAGTTTGCCTTATGCGGCAATGCAAAAGAACGAATATCAAGGGATCCCCAGTCGCACAAATAACGGTCATTATGACGATTCTAACCCTGCTCAGTGCCTGCGATACACGGCAGAAAACCGAAAAATCTGAATCGTCCGAGTCGTATGTGCCCTCCATTGTCACCGGCGATATCCAGGCCGGCATCGAGAAACATATCGCCGAACAGGTTGCCAAAGGCGGTGGTTATTTCAACGTCCCCTTCGAAGGAAAAGAGCTGAAGCTCAAGCTGGTTCGCATTCATGTGGAGTATCTGGCCTCGCTGGCGCCGCAGCTTCATTTCGCGTGTGTGGACATGGTCAGTTCCGACAGCCAGTTCTACGACATTGATTTCTTCCTGAAAGGTGATCCGGGTTCGATGACCGTCACGGAAACCACGGTCCACAAACTCAACGGGCAGCCCTACTATGTCTGGAAGCAGAATGAAAACAAAACCTGGGCGCGCGCGCCGGTCGAGAATGCTTCCGGGGAACTTCTCGGCATAATAACCGGACGGGACGCTTTTGAATTTATCTATCAAGCGGTTCTCCCTGCGATCACAGGGCCGGCGCAGTGCTGGCTGCCGCTGGCGGCATCGGACGACTTTCAGTCGGTGACCGTGAAATCCATTCGCGTGCCGGGCAAACAAAAAACCCTCCAGGACAAAACCCATGGCAATCCGATTTTGTTTCTGGAGCTGGGAGCCGAAGACAGCGACAAGCTTCTGGAAATTGTGTATGATGTGGAACGTAGGGAGAAGGGCGCGTATGCCGATGATCCGGCCGCGGCGGCGGACTATCTTCAGCCCGAGCGCATGGTGCCGTCGGATCATGCCATACAGGCAATCGCAGAGAAGGCGGTGCAGGGACGGCAGGGGGATCTGATGCGGGCTCGAGCACTCTATGACCATGTCATCGATGAAATGCGGTATATGAAATTCGGCGAGGGATGGGGGAACGGCGAGGCTGTGTGTGCTTGGAATTCGCGGG
>CAZOTP010000533.1:0-1618 GCA_964582655.1 uncultured Pirellulales bacterium
GAGAGGCATGACGTCTTTCTGGCCGGGCAGGGGAAGCAGCTTGAGGTTTACCTGGGTGTTGGTGATTTCGATGCGGTTGACTCGGACTTTTTTGCCGCCGGCTTCTTTGGACGGTTCCTTCGGCTCTTGGGTTTTGGGCATTCTCTTTTCCATCTGATCCAGGAGGTCCTTGAGATTGCTGGTCAGGCCCTTCTGCTCGATGGTCATTTCGAGAGCATCGAGTTTGATGGTATCGACGACGAGGGTCTCTTGGGTGAGGGAATGGAGGTCCACGGCAGTGGCGCAGGAGCCGACGGAGAGGACGCTGGGGGTCTGATAGCCCGGCGGATTGGCCAGGGTCAGGCCGTTGAGTTTCAGGCTGCCGCCCAGAATCGAGAGATCGGCGCGATCGAGTTTGGTTTCAGAGCCGGTGGCCTGGGTGCCGGCGGTTTCGACGCCGACCTTGATCAGGCCGTCGGCGTAAAACAGGGCGGCGGCCAGCAGGACCAGAATGACCAGAATCAGGCCCGCCAGGATCCGGAGTACGGTTTTCAATGCTTTCATGTCTATATCCTTTCGCTAAAACGGTTTTGAATCTTGTATGCCATTCTATATCCCCATCCCTCCGAAGTCCACAAAAACCCGCCAACCCCCCTGCCCGCTGTCCGTTCTATGATGTATAAAAAAAGGGTTCTTTCGAACCCTTGAAAACCTGTTTTGGAAGGTTTTTTACGGCGCCGGGCTATATTGCCATTGGCCCATGCGTGCTCCCTCGTTTGGTTTCTCATTGCATTGCCAATTGATAAATGATCCGCCAGGTGGAGGTATCTGCGGGACATTATTGCCCAGGATGTCCAGGATTGCAAACCATCGTTCAAAGATATTATTAGGGATATCCATACCGCTCGCTCCCGGATTCCAGAGATCGGTGTTAAAAGCGTTCTGATCGGTGTTGAAGACCACGCGACCGTCGCCGTAGAGGACATTCATCCCTTCCGGAGTTCCATTGGCAGTTACATGGGGGAGATATTCCCAGCTATCGACAATATCGTAGAGATAGGAACGCCCAGCCATCTGGTCGATCGTGAGGATGTTGTTCTTGAAATAATTATAGGTGGATCGGATTCGAGTGTCATAAAAAGGATACCACAGATCCCCGGTCATCGGATGCGTATAATAATCCACCGTATAAACGCCTGGTGGACTATTCGAAGCGGATTCCGCAACTCCCGGACAATAGAAGAAATCCTGCCGGGGCAGAATTCCGGTATCGTACAAGCTGCCCGGCCCAAATGCTTTCATCAAGAAACACAGTCCGACATCCGTGGGAGCATTTGCTTTTAGGAAGGATCCATGATAAAGCGTGGTGGTGGTCCAAGGTCCGGAATTCCAAAAGGCCTGATGGGGCAGTTTGGATTTCTGCTCCGATGCATACTGGGCCATGCCCTGGGCCATGGTTTTCATGTTCATGGCGCAGAGAATCCGCCGGCTGGGACGGCGGGCCTGGCTCAGGGCGGGCAGAACGACGGTGATGAGAAGGGAAACGCTCAGCAGAACAACGAGCAGCTCGCCGCGGGTAAACGCGGCCGATTTATTTTTTATGATTTTCATATCACGATCCTTTCCTGTTGAATTAATA
>CAZOTP010000534.1:0-1616 GCA_964582655.1 uncultured Pirellulales bacterium
GGTTGAGAATCATGGGGAAGGCGGTGATGAGATTTTGGCGCGGCACGGGGGGCTGGGATTCGAGTGCGCGGTTGAGGAAGAGATGGGGCTGGATATCGCGGCAGAGGGAGTCGCCCTGGCGGTAGGGTTTGGAGAGGGAAAAGAGATGAATCCGGTTTTCGTGGACGGCGAGGGTGTGGGTTTGGTCGGGTGCGAGGGGCAGCGGGGCTTTGTGGATGACGTGCCAGGGGTGGTTGAAGTCGCACTGGAGGAGGAGAAATTCGCCTGGGTTGACGAGCACCGGTTGGAAGGCGTCGGCTGGCGGGGCGGCAGGCTAATGGCGTGGGGAGTTTGCATTCGGCTGGGTATGGTGGGGGGGTTCGAGGAGGCGGCAGGGGATGAGGACATTTTCATCGGAGCTGACCTGGGCGAGGAGAAAGAGGTGATCGGGTCCGGCGGCGAAGGAGCAGAGTCGAAGGCCTGCCGGGAGAGCGGGCTGGGGCCTGGGGGAGACGGCATCGGCAAGGGAGTAGGACTGGAGGTTTCCGTTTTCGAAGACAATCCAGAGCTGGTCGCGGCGCATGGCGAGAGCGTGCGGGCGGCCTGCGAAAAAAAGGCTGGGCGTGAAGCGGTCGCGGATGAGGGGGCGGGAGTAGAGGCGGAAGCCGTCGATCCGGTTTTGCCGTTCGGGGATGAGCAGAACGGCGCCCCATTCGGAGCCGGCGGCGCTGAAGGCGCAGCGTTCGAGATCGGGGTCGGAGGCGATTGCCGGGGAGGCCGGGGCGAGCGCGGCAAGGAGGAGGGAGCAGACGATGAAGTATTTTTGCATTATGGGGGCCTTATTCGGATTCGCAGCGGCGGTCGATTTGTTCAAACTGTTTGATGCCATGCATGGTATTGTTTCGGTCGAAGAGGGCGTTGCGCGGGACGGGGTCCTCTTTGAACTGGCGGAGTTTGAGGAAGAAGTAGAAATCGCCGGAGGGGGTGGTCATGGTGATGTTTCCGGGGATCCTGGCGTCGGCGAGGGTCTGATAATGGTCGAGGCGGCATTCGAGGATTTGTTCGCCTTGGTCGTTGTAGAGATGGATGAGCGCGGGGAGATTGGTGTTTCGGTCGATGCGGATTTCGCGTTTGAGGCGGAGGCCTTCGTCGGTGAGTTCGGCGTATTCGATGACGTTCTGGTCGGGGAGGATTTTGTAGAGGGGATAGGGATTTTGGGAGTTGTCGTCGGGGATGGGGCGCAGTCCGATCATTTCGAGGAAGATCTGGGGGTTGAGGGGGACTTCGCGGACACAGGGTTTTCCGGCGTGCCGGTATTTTCCCCACTGGGCGAGATTGTTGCGTCGGATGTGGAACCAGTATTCGGTGTTGTTGGAGGCGAGGACGACTTCGCTGCCGAAGGCGGAGTCGGCGGTGAGATAGCAGGAGGCGTTGGTCTGGCCGGGTTCGGGCGGACGGAAAAAGACTTTCCCGAAGATGTCTTTGTGTTTGACGGAGCGTTCGGGGGAGCGGAAGCGGACCTGCCATTCGGCGATTTTGGCTTTGAACGGGGTGAGGTTCGCGACGTTTTGGTTGTAGAGGGCGATGGCTTCGCGGCGGGAGAGGGGTTCGGGCGGGGGTCCGGGTTTTTGCGGGGA
>CAZOTP010000535.1:0-1601 GCA_964582655.1 uncultured Pirellulales bacterium
CCTTGGCCCAGGCAACGGCATCGGCGGCGGTGAAGACCACCTGACCGCAGGCGCCACCGGGACCGGCGGGCAGACCCTTTGCCATCGGCTTGGCTTCCTTCTCGGCCTTGGGGTCGAGAATTGGGTGCAGTACTTCGTCAAGCTGGGAGGGAGTGACACGCATGACGGCTTCTTCTTTGGATGCGAGTTTTTCCTTCACCATGTCCACGGCGATGCGGATGGCGGCGGGGCCGGTACGTTTTCCGACTCGGCACTGGAGCATCCACAGCTTGCCCTGCTGGATGGTGAATTCGATATCGAGCATGTCATGATAATGTTTTTCGAGGCTTTTCTGGATATTATCGAGCTGCTTGTAGGCCTTTGGCATGGTTTTTTCCAGCGAGGCCCGATCTTTGTTGCGTTCGGTTTTTCCGGCTTCGTTGACCGGGTCCGGAGTTCGGATACCGGCGACGACGTCCTCGCCCTGCGCGTTGGCGAGCCACTCGCCGTAGAAGATGTTTTCGCCGGTGGCGGGGTTACGTGTGAAGGCGACGCCGGTACCGGAATCGTCGCCCATGTTTCCGAAGACCATGGTCTGAACGTTGACGGCGGTGCCCCATTCGTGGGGGATGCCTTCGATGTTACGGTAGGCGACGGCGCGTTTTCCGTTCCAGCTTTTGAACACGGCTCCGATGCCGCCCCAGAGTTGTTCCATCGCGTCGTCCGGGAATTCCTTGCCCAGTACTTCTTTGACTTTGACCTTGTAGATTTCAATGAGTTCCTTGAGATCCTCTGCGGTCAGTTCGGTATCGAGTTTTACGCCACGAGCCTCTTTCATTTTGGCCATTTCGCGTTCGAGCTGTTGACGGATGCCCATTCCTTCGGCCGGTTCGATTCCCTCGGCTTTTTCCATGACGACGTCGGTGTACATCTGGATGAGGCGGCGATGGGCGTCGTAGACGAAACGCGGGTTGTTGGTGAGTTTGATGAGTCCTTCGCGGGTCTTCGAGGTCAGACCGACGTTGAGGACGGTGTCCATCATGCCGGGCATCGAGCTGCGGGCGCCGGAACGGACGGAGACGAGGAGCGGGTTGTTGGGGTCGCCGAACTTCATGCCCATGGTCTTTTCGACCTTGGCCAGAGCGGCTTTGACGTCTTTATCCAGACCTGCGGGATACTTGCCCTTGTTCTGCATGAAATAGGTGCAGACTTCGGTGGTGATGGTGAATCCGGCGGGGACGGGGATGCCGATATTCGCCATTTCCGCGAGGTTGGCGCCTTTGCCACCCAGCAGATTCTTCATTTCGGCCTTACCGTCGGCCTTTCCGGGACCAAAGAAATATACCATTTTCGCCATGAGAAAAAACCTCCAATCAAAAAGCGTAATTTTGGGTGTTCGATCGTTCCATAAGCCAGTAAAAGATCGAAACAAAACTTTATACCAGTAGCTTAATCGCATGTCAAAGGTTTTAAGGGGAAAAGAAGAGCCAAGTTCCTGGTTCACAGTGCCTGGTGCGGGGAGGAAGAGGGGAGGAGACACGAATGGCAGGAAGAAGGGCGATTGGGTTTTGAGAGGAAAAGAGAGGGCGGAGGGGGGGTGGGCGAACGGGGGTGTTCGTTGG
>CAZOTP010000536.1:0-1591 GCA_964582655.1 uncultured Pirellulales bacterium
CCCCCCCCACCCCACCCGTCCACCCCCCCACCCGCCCGGTCCGCCTCCACCCGCACCCGCCCCAGCCGACCGTCCCCCCGCGAAAACACCCCCTCCCGACGCGCCTGCTCCAGCCCGTGAAACTTCAGCGTCACCGACGCCCCCCGCAGATTCCGTTTCGCCTCCAGCAGCATCTCCTTCGCCCGCTGAAAATACGACGCATCCTTCTGCCCAATCCACCCGAACGGCGTATGCGCCTTGGGCACCAGCCACGATACCGCCGCATTCACCGCCGCAGGCCCACCGCTCGTCTCGCACCGAAGCCGCGAAATCGCCGCCGACAGCTTCGCAATCCCCAGAATATCCTCCTGGGTCTCCTCCGGAAATCCCACCATGAAATACAGCTTCACCTTCTTCCACCCCGCCTCATACGCCGCCCGCATCGTCGCCATCAAATCCGCATCCGTCACACGCTTGCCGATCGCCTTTCGCAGCCGGTCGCTCGCCGCCTCCACCGCCACCGTCAGCCCCTCCCGCCGCACCTCGCTCACCTGTCCCGGCACATCCCGCAATTGCCGATCCACCCGCAGCGAAGGCAATGAAATCCCCACATGACAGCCCGCGAACCGCTCATACATCCGCTTCACCAACTCCCCCAGCTTCGGATAATCGCTGCTCGACAAACTCAAGAGCGACACCGTATCGTGCCCCGTGTTCCGATATGACTCCCATGCCAGCTCCAGAATCTTCTCCATCGACCGGAATCGCAGACTCCCCCGCGTATGCCCCGCGTGGCAGAACGCGCACCGCTGCGGGCATCCGCGCATAATCTCGATGGCAATCCGGTCATGAATCGTCTCCGTATTCGCCACCAGCGGCTTCGTCGGAAACACCGCTCCATCCAGGTCCGCTGCCTCCGCCCGCTTCACACACCGCGGCACTCCCGCCTCTATCGGCTCGCAGCTCAAAAGCCTCCCATCCTCCCCGTACCGGCATTCATACAGCGAAGGTACATACACAAATTCGAACGCCCGCGCCAGCGCCAAAAGCTTCTCCCGCCGCGCCATGCCCGCCTCCCGCAGCTCCCGATACGTTTCCAGCACCGCCGGCAGCGCCTCCTCCCCATCCCCCAAAATCACCACGGCGAAAACCTCCGCCACCGGCTCGCAGCAGTCGGCCAGAGGCCGTCCCCCGATCACCAGAGGCTCCTGTTCCGCCCGCTCCGCCGCCCGAAGAGGGATCCCCGCCAGGTCCAGCATATACAGCACGTTGCTGAAACACCCCTCATGCTGAAGCGTAATCCCGAAAAAATCAAACTCCCGCACCGCCCGCCGCGACTCCCACGAAAACAAGGGGATTCCCCGCTCCCGCATGATTCGTTCCGCATCTCCCCATGGACAAAACACCCGCTCCGCCGCCGCATCCGGCATCCGGTTCACCGCCTCATACAATATCCCCAGCCCCAGCCAGCTCATCCCCACCGCATACACATCAGGATACCCCAGCGCCACGCTCACCGTCCGCTTCGTCCATTCCTTCCGCACCTCGTTCACTTCCCCCCCGATATACTGCGCAGGCCGCTGCACCCCTCCCAGCAGATAGGTCTCAATCT
>CAZOTP010000537.1:0-1570 GCA_964582655.1 uncultured Pirellulales bacterium
CCAAAGCGTTTTGCGGCGCTATGGTGAGACGCCGCTGCACGATTTCTGCCGCCTGATCCGACCGGCCCGCCTCGGCGAGCTTGCGAACATCCGACAAAGCCGATTCGATATCCCCCTGCATCACAAGAATTTGCGCACGACAGTACAGCGCCGGAGCGTACCGCGGAACATTTCGCAAAATCGCATTATACCCCGACATCGCCCGATCTACAAACCCTTGTTCCAGCCAGACATTCGCCAGATTGCATCGAACATCCGCCCGGTGCGGCTGAATACGAAGCGCTTCCTGAAAATGGTATTCCGCCGGCGCAAAATCTTTTCGCTGCGCGTAAATACTTCCTAAGTTATTGTGAGCAACATAGTTATCGGCGTTGCACTCAATGGCATGGCGGTTCAGCGATATGCTGTTCTGCCACACCCGAACCTGCTGAAACGTGAAAATAGCGCATAAAAGAAGCGCCAAAAAACCGGTTAACAGTATGGGATTACGGGATTTAGGATATTTTTTAAGAATCGCATCCGCCGACCAGACAATCACGATGAAAAGCCCGATCAGCGGGATATAGGTATAGCGGTCGGCGATCGCCTGCCTGCCGACTTGCACCAGACCGATTACGGGAATCAGCGTGCCGAGGTACCAGAACCAGCCTGTGAAAAGCCAGGGGAAGCGTTTATAAGTCAATAAAACAAAAATAGTTATCAAAATTAGAACGATTAACGCACAGGCGATTGCGGCAGCAGAAAGGGTATCACCCGGATGGGGGTAAAAGACGGATAAGTTCATGGGCCACAGCATCTTACCGATGTAGCTGACGTATCCGACAACCGCATTGGCCAGGCGGGTATCCAGAGGATAGGATTCCATCGTCTTCACAGCGCCCCAGCGCTGCTGAACCGCATAGGTGATCCAGCAGGATAGGCCGCTCAGCAGAAAAAAAGGGGCCTTCTGCCAAAGGAGGCGAAGGAAGATGAACTGTATTTTATTGTCATGGAAGGAGTTAGAAGAAAGGTTGAGGTATGATTTCCCGGGGATGACTCCCAGAGGCCAGTAATCCAGCAGGAGAAGGAGGAAGGGAAGCGTGACCAGCATGGGCTTGGCAAGCAGGCTCAGGGCGAAGAAAAACAGGGAGAAAAACGTGTTCCAAAATGACCCGTTTTTCAGCCGTTTTACATAGAAATGCACTGAAATGACCCCGAAAAGCACCGAAAGGACATCCTTCCGTTCAGCGACCCAGGCGACCGATTCCACATGCAGTGGATGGAGTGCAAAGAGGGCGGCGATGAACCAGCATGGGCCTTCCAGTCCGGTCATCCGCCGAAACAGCAGGAACAGCAGGACCGAGTTTGCGACATGGAGCAGCAGATTGGTCAGCTTGAACGGCCACGGCTTGCCCCCGCCAAGCTGGTAATCGGCCATCAGGCTGATCCAGGTCAATGGATGCCAGTTCCCCTGCTCTCCGGACCGAAACGCCCAGGCAATGCTCTGGGGGTTCAGGCCGCTTTTGACCTGCGGATTTTCGAGAACGTACCCTGGATCGTCGAAATTCACAAACTCCTGCCGGAGCATCGG
>CAZOTP010000538.1:0-1559 GCA_964582655.1 uncultured Pirellulales bacterium
GCCCCAGGGTGTAGAAGGCCGATTTCCGCACCGGCTCCACCCGGCCGTCAAACACGGCCCTCATCTCATCTGCCAGCCTCTCGTTCATGCAAATTTCTCCTGTCCTTTGATAGGATAACTTATGTATTTGAAAGTCCTATTGAAGCGAATTTGCGAAGGTCGTTTTTCTTTTTCTCTTATTTCTCAAACCGGGCAAAAAAATCATCCAGCTTCTTCGCCCGCATCTCTGTCAGTACGCTGTTTTGCTGATATTCGCTCAACAGAGTACGATATTCCTGCAATTTTTCCACGGGCCTCTCCGTAAACGGAAATCGGTCATAGCAAAAACCCGAAAACAGATACAGATATGCAAAGATTCCGGCCATTACCGCCGCGATACCGGTTATTCCGGCGATGATCGCTTTCTTTGACTTTTGCATGGCCAGCGATGTAATGGCATATGCCATGATCCCGAGCCCCAGAACCAGCGGAACGAAAATTTTCCAGCCATGTCGGTCCATCTCCCTGGCGAATCCTTCGGCCAGGACGGAATACACATAAACGCCGTCATCCGCACGGACCGAATACCTTTCGGTCGAATCCCGATTCACCGGGCTATTGGCGAATTTTGTGATGTCTGTATGGCAACGGTTTTCGTATCCAAAAGGCAGATACCAGTAATCCAGAATCTCATTTCGATACATCAAAAATATATTCTCATTCCCGTCGATTCCGATTTCCATGGGAAATACATTCGGATTAATCACCCGGATCGTGTACAGATCTTCTTCATTGTTATAGGGATCGAAAATCGATAAAAATTCATCCTGATTTTCCGGCGCCCTGCCCTTCTCCTTGCGAAATTGCCGGATATGGTTTTGGAGCCGTTCAATGCCGTAGTTTTGAACCTCAATGAAAAGAGCACCCGCCCGGATGGTATTGGTTTGACCTTCCTCCGTGGTACGAATTGCTGTTTTCTTCAAATCATACTGAAACCGGCCGTCGAAATGGCTCAAAAATCCCAGCGGCGTTCCCATTCCCGGATATTCTCCATGATCCCTCCGGTATTCTCGTAAAATCTCCGCCAGTCCGTTCAACTGGTCCTGTATAATCGACAATTGTTCCTCGCACCAGCCGTAATGGCACAACGTTAAATCCCGCGGCCAAAACGCCAGCAACGCCCCGGCCATCCCCAGCAGAATGTAATATACACCCCGATTGGGTTTCATTATTTATGGATCCTTTAGACTGCATCAGGGTACCCGATCACCAGACGCCCGTCAATTTCAATTCCTGTTTTTTCTGCGTTCCTGACGTATTCGTGGTTTGTAATCCTCCAATCAGAACATTCAGTGCAGACGAAGCGTAGGTGTGCAGATTCACACCGAGCTATGGATATCCCCGGGGATTTCTTCATAAAACCTTGGTGTCCTGGAGCCTTCGTGGCGGAGATTATCTGTATTGGCCTGTTCAGGCGGATTGCAGATACTGCCGGATGCTGTTGGCGATGGTGTTGAAGGTCCATACCCGTTTGGCGTCGTCGGTTTCCAGCAGGGTGATGCGGAATCCCTTTCGGCTGC
>CAZOTP010000539.1:0-1558 GCA_964582655.1 uncultured Pirellulales bacterium
ATTCCCACATCTCCCCGCACGCAGTCAAATTTCAAATTCCGCTCGACGGCCTCTTTCACCGCCAGCTTCCTGTATTCTTCATCCTGCACCATTCCCATCGCGATATACGTAATCTGCTCGTAATTTTTCTGCCACGCCCCCAGCGTCTCCAGAATAAACTTCGCGTTCTCCTCCCCATATAGCGCAACGTACTCTTCATACGTCTTATCCAGCCCCAGCTTGCCCATCACGGAATCCTCCCGCCTCTGCTTGGAAACATCCCCCCGCTCCGTCCACCCTGTCGTGCGAAAATACGTTCCCGGATGCTCCGTGAAATATTTCTGATACGCCGCGTCCGACCCAAAAAACAATGTGATGCAGTCATGCGCCCGCGGAATCACCAGCGGCAGCTGCCTTGCCCGCAATCCCACAAGCCCGTTATTGCACCGCGCGTACCCCATTAAAATCGCAACATATTCCTCCGCTTTCACCGCATCGATCCGTTCCTGCAAATTCTGCCGCATCGACGCCGTCTCCGCGTCATGCAGCCCCTTCGTCACAAACTCCACATCCACAATGTGCTCCGACTCGGATATGATTTTGCAGATCTCCCGGTACAGAATCTCACACGCCAGAAGCTTATACCGCTTCTTCCCCTCCAGCTTCAAGCCCCCAGCCCAGCTTCCAGGCCGTTTGCCATCCGCTGTACTCATTTTCTCTTCCCCCTGGCGGCCTGCTTCGCCACAATCACATACTTCCGGCACTTGAAGAGCAGGAATATTCCGAAAACCGCCGCCACAATGCTCAAATTCTGCGAAATTGTAATCCCATCGAACTCCAGCGGACTGTCCGTCCGCAGACTTTCCAGGTAAAACCGCATAATCCCGTACAGAACCAGCATCCACGCGAACACCTGCCCGTAATGCCTCCGCCGATACACAAACAGCAGATACAAAATCAGCGACAGCCCCAGTGCATTGGCAATCGAATACAACTGCGCCGGATGAATCGGATGCATCGGATGCTTCCCCTCCTCCAGGTCCCGAATCTGCTCTCCCGTTAGTTCCGCCGCCCGTTTCGGTGCGGGAAAATATGGCTCCCCCGCTGGTATCTCGTCTTTCTTCATCACCCATTGTCCTTTCCCATTCGTAAACCCGTCATAATAATCCGCCGGCAGTTGCAGCATAGGCCCCTCCCCCGGCCGTCTCTGCGCATCCGGATAAATCTGGTACTCATACGGATAACTGTACTGGGGCACCAGTTCCTTTTCTCCCCCAATACGCCCGTGATTCATGTAATGCACCGCCGGAAATCGGATCCCCCAAGGTACTTCACATGGCCCGCCAAAACAGCACCCGTTCAAAAAACATCCCATGCGACCAAACGCCAGACCCAGCATCAGCGCCGGCGCCAGAATATCCAAAAACGACAGCACCGGCAACTTCTTGCTTTTGAAATAAATCAGCATCATGGCCATTGCCGCAATCACACCGCCCAGAAATTCCAGTCCCCCCGCCCAGTGTGGCGGGAGGTCCCCCCGGGGGGGTTTGTAAGCGGGCCCGGTGGGTAGCCCATGTAC
>CAZOTP010000540.1:0-1553 GCA_964582655.1 uncultured Pirellulales bacterium
CGTCGAATCTGGTACTTTGGCCCGCCCTGGGGCGGATTTTTGCTAATTTCCCCCTTGCTTTCGGCCGATGGGGATGGTATAGTATTAATAGAGCTTGGCATAGGCGAACTGGCCAACGCGCTTTTGCGTGTACCACTCGAGCTGTCAGGCTCTTTTATTTTTTCCTCATAATGGTCATAATATTTTTTCCCCTCGTTCGTTTCCCGAACCACAAGAGTAATATCATGAACAGAATCACCAAATTGTAATCGGGCGGCATACTTATGGATAGCCTTGATGGATGTTCGATTTAATTTGTCTTGTTCAGTCCCGATTTTAATTGCATTTTCGATCATGCCGGGCAGTGCCGTAATGGCACGAATTTTATTTGCATGATTCGCACTGATCCCATGTTTGATTCCATTGGGATAAATGCCAATCGATTCTCCGGTGCTTTTTACCGTAAATTTTTTCCCGGCTAAATGTTTCATGGCCCACTGTTTGGCGGCGTTTCGCAAGGATACAATATTGTCATGCTCCCCCAGTTCCTTTCCAGTAATCCGAACCGGTTTGATATCCTCCCGTCGAATCTGATATTTGGGCATCCCTTCTGTTGCGATTGCTTTTCGCATCGTGGGCGTGATTTTTATACTTGGTCTATTCCACACCTCTCCCGACTGGATTCGCTCCATCGTTCCCCGGGCGGTGGGTTTCACCAGTTTCTCATACAAATTCCTGAAAAAGTCCAGGACCTTTTTCAATAACGGGTGCGGCACCCGCCCCTGCCCGTTCCAGTCGGCATACGCCTGGGCAGCGGTTTCCTCATCGCCGAATTTCTTCAGCAGCACCTTTTTCTCGGACTCCGTCAGGACCAGGTCCATCGCCGCGTGAAACGTCTCATGGTCCAGGGTGTTCTGATCCGCCTTGCCCTGTTTGGATAATCTCATCACACCGTCCGCCCCCACGCTGGATCCCGTTTCCGGGTCCGTCATCTTCCAACTCCCGGCGATCACATCACCCGTCCCCGGCTGGTTTACCGCCCCGGCCTCCGCCTCGATTTGTTCGACATGCTCGATCAGGAGGGATTTTCCGCCCTTGGTTTTTACCAGGAAGGTAGGGGGTGCCGGGTTCCCCTCGGCGTCGAACCGCTGGATTTCCTCGATTTTTTGCCCCGGGTACGCCGCCTCGATCTGATCCCGCGTAATGGGGGATGGGGTGGGCGATGATGTCTGTTCTTCCTGGGCTTGTGGCTCACCGGCGATCCGCAAACCGGTTTGTGTCTCATTTTCTCCGTTTTGCGGTACGCTACGGGTTTCTCCATCCTGGGTGGTAGGGGTTGGCAGGGTGCCGTAGGCCGGCGGGCCTTCCCACTGATCCTTCGGGATCGAGGCTTCGAAGTCCATCGCCGCCTGTTTGGTGGCGAAGTATCGGAATTTTCCTCCTGCAGGCACCATCCACGCCTTGCCCGGCCTGGCTTTTTCCGGCCCCGGCGGGACCAGGGCCGCTTTCTCGGCGGATGCGGGCGGTGTTGGTGCAGCGGTCTTACTCTCCTCCGCGTTTTCTTCACGCGATGG
>CAZOTP010000541.1:0-1546 GCA_964582655.1 uncultured Pirellulales bacterium
AGATCGAAATCAAACTCGAAAACTACTGGGAAATCGCTGTTGTTTCGGAATAAATCGGACTATGATAAAAATACATGTTCCTGAAAATTTTATCGGATCAATCGAAAGGATTGATTATGGATGCACATAAATTCGATTCGCTTACCAGACGGAATTTCATATCCCTCGCTTCCGCCGGCGCTCTGGCTTCGGTAGTCCCAACTTCGGCACGTTCTTGGACAGGCGCCGCCTCCGGTGCAAAACCGGCCCTTCTCGGTGGAACGCCCATCCGATCGTCAAACCTTAAGTGTACCTGGCCCCTATGGACTCCCGCCGATGAAGATATCACACTCAAAGCACTCCATCAGCGCATCTGGTCCAGGGGAGAAA
Organism: uncultured Pirellulales bacterium; assembly: GCA_964582655.1. Classification (GTDB taxonomy): domain Bacteria; phylum Planctomycetota; class Phycisphaerae; order Sedimentisphaerales; family SM23-30; genus CAZOTP01. The sequence continues at coordinate 370 of CAZOTP010000541.1, forward strand.
TGGTCAATGAATTCGAAAAAAAGTTCGCCCGAATGATGGGCGCCCCCCGATGCCTCGCCACAAACTGCGGCACCTATGCCCTCGTCACCTCTCTCCACTGCCTCGGCGTCGGAGGAGGCGATGAAGTCATTACCACTCCCTACACCTTTGTCGCAACCATCGACGCCATCCTCCTCCTCGGCGCCCTCCCCGTCTTCGTCGATATCGATCCCGCCACCTTCATGATTCACCCCGACAAAATTGAGGAAAAAATCACCGAACATACCGTCGCCATTGTCCCCGTCCATATGGGCGGCGAAGTCTGCCACATGGACAAAATCAACGCCGTCGCCCGAAAGCATAACCTCAAGGTCGTCGAAGATGCCTGCCAGGGCCACATGGCAGAATGGAAAGGCAAAAAGACAGGCACACTTGCCGATCTGGGCTGTTTCAGCTTTCAGGCCTCCAAAGACATCGCCTGCGGCGAAGGCGGTGCCATTCTCGGTCGCGACAACGCCTTGATGGATCACTGCTACAGCTACCATAACTTCGGACGCTCCTTCGGCTCCGTGCAGGGCTGGGGCTATCCCGTGCTCGGAACCAAATGCCGCATGGCTGAATACCAAGCCTCCATCCTGCTCTCCGCACTCGACCGCGTCCCGGCGCAATACGAAATCATGAAAGCCAACGAACAATACCTCACAGCAAAACTCAAACAAATCCCCGGCATCATCCCCCGCGCCAGCTACTCTGAAACCACCGCCATCGGGCATTACACCTATTGTTTCCGCTATCAAAAAGAGCACTTTCACGACCTCCCCCGCAAAAAATTCCTCAAAGCCCTCGAAGCCGAAGGTATCCCCTTCGGGTTAGGCTCCGCCTCCGCCGACGTGGGCCACCATCAAACCGTCAACAAATCCGACAGCTACCTCGAAAAAACCCTCCGCGGTAAAACGTTCCAGAAAATCTATTCTCCGCAAAGGCTTGATCACTATCGCCAGATGTGTCTCTGCCCCGAAATGGACAAGCTCAGCAAAGAACTCTGCGGCTGCGATGGCAAAACGCTCTTCCTCGAAACCTCACCGAAAGATATGGATGACATCGCCAACGCCATCCTCAAAATACGAGACTTTTCCGAGGAGCTTAAAAATATGTAACCGGCAAAGCTTTTGTTTTTCATCCTTCGGTCCGTTGATCT
>CAZOTP010000542.1:0-1542 GCA_964582655.1 uncultured Pirellulales bacterium
GGAATTGTGGACGGAACTGACGACCAAGGTGCGCAACAAGGTTCGCAAGGCGCAGAGCTATCAGGGGGCCATCGAGGCGGGGGGGATGGAACTGCTGCCCGAATTTTACTCGGTGTACTGCCGCACGATGCGGGATCTGGGGAGTCCGCCTCACAGCCGGAGGTTTTTCCGGCTGATTCTGGAAACGTTTCCGCAGGAGAGCCGGATTTATGTGCTGCGTTATGAAAACCGTGCAGCGGCTGCGAGTTTTACCCTGATGGACCGGCAAGCCGTGCGAGTTCCGTGGGCCGGAAGCGACTGGCGGCTGCGGAGCATGAATTTCAACATGGCGCTGTACTGGAACATGCTGGAAGAGAGCTGCCGGCGTGGGGCGAAGTCGTTTGATTTCGGTCGCAGCACGCAGGATTCAGGAACCTATGTGTTTAAAAAGCAGTGGGGGTCGCAGGACGTCCCGCTGTACTGGCATTACCTATTGAATGATGGGGCCGAAGTGCCGGAACTGCGGCCGGATAGCCCGAAGTACCGCTTTCTGGTAGCGTGCTGGAAGAAACTTCCGGTGGGCATCGCAAGCCGATTGGGTCCGCGAATCATTCGTAATCTGACTTAGGGTGATGGGGAATTGTTTTCACTTCCTGTTTATGGTTCGCCGAAGAGTCCGGGGGGGGCCTGAACCTGGAAGAGGAGTCCTTCCCAGGGATTCCAGCGGGCGGGAATCCGGTTTCCGTCGGGGAGTTTTTCCGAGGTTCGCAGATTGACGATCCCGGTTACGGGTTTGTGGAAGACAATTTCGATATCAAGGGGAGATTGAAACAGGTTCTGGCTCATCGATCCTTCGTTCTGGGTATCCGCCTGGCGTGAGGGATTCATGATCAGGCCGACCAGGAGGCGGTCTTTATTTCGCCAATAGAGCAGTTCCGAAAGGGGGACCGGATCTCCGCCGGAAAGCACTTCAGCACGGGGGGAAAGCTTGCTTTTGGTGAGAATTTGCCGGAGTATTTTTCGCCATTGCTGTCCAAAAGGCCCGATACGTTCTTTTTCCTCATTGTAGGCAACGGGAGTCAGATTCAGGTACATCGAACGGCCGGAACCGACGGATCTGGAAATCAGTGCATCGGCGGTTTCCACGCGGACAGCAGAAGCCCCTTTGTCGGCCTGGGTGCCACGCTCGTAGAGGGGGATGTTCTCCCATCGGAGGCTGCCTTTATAATTCAGCCGTTCGAGAAAGGGCTTCCGATAGCGTTCCGCATCGATTTCCGTTATATGTTTGCCGTCCAGATAGCCGCAGGATTCATCGCGGCGGATTCCGAACATTTCATCCAGAATTCCGCCCTCAGGTCGGCCTTTGCCGTTCTCATCCAGAATGCCTGTAAGGTGGTCGGCAATGACGGTGCCGCCCTGGCGGGCAAAGTCAAGGATGGCGGCGGCTTCGCTGTCGGACATGGCAATCACCCGGTTGAGGATTAACACTCTGAAACGCCGGGACTTCAAATCCCCCCGGGCAACCTGTTCGGCGGTGACGACGCTGTATTGGAATCCGCAATC
>CAZOTP010000543.1:0-784 GCA_964582655.1 uncultured Pirellulales bacterium
GCAGAATCAGAAATAAGGAGGAAAAATGAACGAGAGGAACCAGTTCCCAAGATTGGGTTTGCTCCTCGCAGCTGCACCCCTGATGCTCAGCAATATTGCCAGCTCACCCTTATTTGACGTAGAAAGAGCTGACAGGCCGCCAGCGCAGGACGCGGCGGACGACCTGCCGGACGAGACGATCCCGGAAGGGATCACCAAGGACGAGATCGACACATCCAAGACGGCAGACGCAAAAACCGCGACGGGCGATTCGCTGCGGATCGATAACCTGGAGCGGCCGTTCACCCAAGACGGGATGGTATACCATCCCGAAACGGACATCCTGGCCGTAACCATCGCGGAGGATGAAACGTATTATTACTTTTCGTTCGAACTAAAAGGAAACGATACGGAAAAGGGCTACCCGTCGGCAACCTACGGGATTGAATTCGACAGCGACCTGGATTTAAGAGGGGAGACCCTACTGTGGGTCAAAGGCGGACAAGAATCCCAGTGGAATAACGAAGGAGTAAGCATCTATCAAGATAAAAACGGGGACGTGGGCGGAGCGAGGGCGGTAATCCCGGACGCGTTTGCGGGGGATGGATACGAAACTCTGGCGCATCCCGAAAGCGGCCAGGAAACGACCGAGTACGGCTTGAAACGCGCGCCGGCCGCCAAGGAAGGCGGGCAGAAGCCGGATGTGACCATGGCCACGGTGCTGAACAGCCTCGGCTATGCCACGGGCCAATTTGGCAAGAACCACCAGGGGGACCGCGACGAGCACCTGCCGACGATGCATGGG
>CAZOTP010000543.1:794-1516 GCA_964582655.1 uncultured Pirellulales bacterium
GCCGGACTAAAACAGCGATGTTTACCGGGTGATAGAACTGGAACTGGCGGACAGCACCTGCTGGGCGGCTTACGGCTTTCAGCCGACACGGGAGCAAACCGGCTGCTGTTACAAAGCACCGGCCAAGATCAAGGTCAAGAAGCAAGGCGAACCGGAACCGCCGCCATCATAGCGATTTAATAACGGGTTCCCGTTCTTAGGGAGCCCGTTTTCCCTTATGGATTCATTTTAGCGGGAAGCGGATTTCTGTTTCGGCCACAACAGATGGATCGGCGCTGGGATCGTTGAGGTAATACTCATACGCGATGCCGGTTGGTTCATACCCATTGGCTTTAGCCCACTCGGTGAGAGCGTCATAAGCCGGGGCAACCGAATCGTAAGGACCGCGATGGATGGTGGAAACATACTTGCCGGCTGGGATGAGGATGCATTTGAGATCGCCCTCATCGGGGATCATTTTCGAAACCGGGAAACCGGCTGCCACATCCAAGGCGGTCATATCCAGGTTGTAGTAAGCGCCGAAGGGCATGCCGGCGGGATATTCGCCGAGCGCGGTCAGGCGGGCCATGATGGCGCCATAAGCTTTGCCGAAAAACTCCGGCAGCTTTTCCACAGGCATGACAGCGCGCATGGCCAGAGCGGGCTGGTCGGGCAGGTCCAACAATTTGATATCGTACGTCATGATTTCCTCCAATAGAACTAATGTACTATATCTTAACGCG
>CAZOTP010000544.1:0-1515 GCA_964582655.1 uncultured Pirellulales bacterium
CGCCGGACTATACAGGGCCAGGGTGGCGGCCAGCTTCTCCGCTCCCTTTCGGCCCGGGGTGTCATTATCCCCCAGAATCACGACCTGCTTGGATTCCCGAACTAGGGGAATCAATTGCCTTTGACCGGTCTGACAACTCGCCCGGCCCACGGCGCTGAATTCCAGATCCAGGGCCGTCGCGGTATCCGATACCCCTTCGCAGATCACCAGAAGTTCGCTTTTCTGAAAACAGCGGGGAAGGAATAATCCCAGCCGGCTGCCCGGTTCGCAAACTTTTTTCCCGTTGGGCCTCCGGATGTGAATCCCGACGATGCGTCCGTCCCCATCCCGCATGGGAAACGTATATCCACATCCGTTCCAGCCGAGGTACAACTGGAACAGGGCGGATTCCGATACCCCCATCTGTCCGGCGAAACGGGACAGGGCTTCTTTGCTGAGTCGATTCAGACAGTGCTCCGTTAGAAGATCCCAATCGCGATCCGTTCGATATGTCGGGATCACAATCCTTCGACCCGCGGAGGAATATCCTGGCCGGGGTCGCTCCTGCAGAATATGCAGCCAGCCGGCCTCCCCGCACCGCTTGACAGAGCCTTCCTGAATCCGCTGGCAGATCGCCGCCGATCCATCGGGCGCCGCCAGGCACCAGTCCGGTTTGCCGCAGACCGGACAGGGCTTTTGGCGACTGACACGGGCTAATTTCTCGTTATCCATGGTTTTCCTCCTTTCCGTTCCGGAGTGTCGATTCTGGCGCCAAACCAGGCCGATTTTCGAACTGGTTTACCCCGGGCTGATAGGGCCTGAAGACAAACAGCGGACAAGCGAAAGAGACGCATTTCCGCACTTCCTCCTTCTCCCACTGCGTACACTCCAGGCAAAATGCGTGAATCGCGGCCTTGCGGCCCTTTCCCTCCGCCGCCTGGCGGTAGATCCGCCGATAGATCCGGGGAATATCCTCCAATCGATGGGCGATTTTCCGCTGTCGCTCCGGGTTGGACAGACTCCCGTCTTGGTGAGATACGGTTGATTTGGATTCTGTTTCAAGAGTCATGGTGCTTTCTCCTTTCCGTTTTTGCGGAACGTCGCTGCAACGTTTTCTCCGCTTCGATTAATTCTTTTGCCCCCCGAACAATCGTTCGAAGGGCCTTGATGGCCCGAATCCGTGCATGATCTTTTTTATTTTTCATGCACGTAAGAATACGAAAGTGGTTTTGGGAAATCTGGATGGAAAGTAGGACTGGACGAAAACCCCCGGTATCTTCTTAAAAATGGCGATTTTTCAGGGTTTTGGAAAATAGAAGGAAAATAAAGGTTCTATTTTCCGGCTTGTTTCTTTTGGCGGGCTTGCCATTTTCTTTTCTCCACATCATCCAGATAACGTTGAATCGTCTCGTCGGAAATCTCTGGTTCCCCAATGGTTTTGATGTGGTTTCGGAAATCCTGGAGATGAACGTTGCACCGTCTGCCTTTTCGCAAGTACCAAATCGGTCCCTCGCCTTTCAGCAAAATGCATAAATG
>CAZOTP010000545.1:0-1513 GCA_964582655.1 uncultured Pirellulales bacterium
CCGGTCAAAATGGGATGGCACGGGTTTCCGCCGAATAAATTCACATTGAAATGTACTGTGGATTAATTACAATCCATGCATTTGATGAGTTGATTATAGCGGAATGGCACAATTATGAATCAGCCTGTAATACTATGTCCTGCGGATTTATCCCATGTTCCGGGTGCCCGGAAAATCCTTGAAGATTCCTGCCGGGTGCAATATGTCCCCGCAAGCCCCGATGCCCTGAAACAGCATCTCCCGGAAGCTCAGGGCTACTACGCCTCTCTCTATGTGCAGCTCACCCGTGAATTGATGCAGTTGGCGCCCAATCTCTGCGCCATCGCCACGCCCTCCACCGGCCTCGATCACATCGATCTGCAGACCGCCAAAGAACGAAACATCGCCGTCCTTTCCCTCAAGGACGACCGCCAGTTCCTCGACCGCATCACCGCTACCGCCGAGCTGACCTGGGCCCTTCTGCTTGCCTGTGCCAGGAAACTCCCCGCCGCTTTCGACACCGCCAAACAGGGCGTCTGGGCGCGCGATGAATTCCGGGGCCGCCAGCTTATCGGCAAAACACTTGGCATCCTCGGCTGCGGCCGCCTGGGCACCATGGTCGCCCGGTACGGCCAGGCCTTCGGCCTCAACGTCATCGCCTGCGATCTCAAGCCCGTCACCCTCGAAAACGTTCAACCCGTCTCCTTCGAGGAACTCCTCCGCCAGAGCGACATCCTTTCCATCCACATCCACCTCACCGACGAAAACCGCCGCCTCATCAATGCCGCCGCCTTCCAAAAAATGAAAGATGGCGTCATCCTCCTCAACACCAGCCGCGGCGCCATCGTCGAGGAAGACGCCTTTCTCGCCGCCCTGCAATCCGGAAAAGTCGCCGCCGCCGGCGTGGACGTCATCGAAGGCGAATGGCGAAATGACCTCGTCCAGCATCCCCTCATCCAGTACGCCCGGCAGCACGATAACCTGATTATTACCCCCCACATCGGCGGCGTGACCTTCGAATCCCAGGAGATGGCCTTCTCCGCCGCCGCCCAAAAACTCGTCGATTTCCTTTGCCCCAAAAACCCCTCGTAACTATGGAGCTGTTTTAAAATGGACACAACGCTCTGGAAGAAAACCCTCTCGCAAAAGCCCCAGCTTGGCTTCTGCATCATGTATCCCGCCGCCGGAATCCTCGAAAGCGTCGGACCCGACTGGGACTGGATCTGGATCGACGGCCAGCATGGCCAGCTCGACTACCGCACCCAGCTCGAAATGGTCCGCGTCTGCAACCTCATCGGCCGTCCCGCCGTCGTCCGCGTCCCCGGCCACGATCCCGGCATGATCAGCCTTGCCCTCGACCTCAATCCCGATGGCCTCATGGTCCCCATGGTCGACACCCCCGACCAGGCCCGCCAAATCATCAAAGCCGCCTGCTTCGCACCCCGGGGCTCCCGCTCCTTTGGCGGACGCCGGCCCATCTATCGGCTCGGCCGCGCCTATTGCCAGGATGAAAAATTCCGCCCGCTCCTCATCC
>CAZOTP010000546.1:0-1510 GCA_964582655.1 uncultured Pirellulales bacterium
CGCACAGCTCCAAGCCTCCGCCGGGAAGAACGCGGATGATGCCGCTGATCCCCCGCCTGCGGGCACTGCCGGCGACAGCATCCGGACTGTCCCCGGTGATGTCCATTTCGATGGTCAACCCCTGCTTGCGCAGTATCTGGCATAATTCTATGGCTAATTTTCTTTCTCCTTCGTCATAGCAGACTAGGCTGCCCGGAGCCGGTTTTTCGGCTCCCGTCTTTTGCCGTTCCAGCGCGGTCATTACCAGGTTAATGCCCATGGAAAACCCGGTGGCGGGGCATTTCTGCCCGAATTTCTCCACCAGCGTATCATACCGGCCCCCGCTCAACACGGGAAATCCCACGCCGTGGGTGAATCCCCGGAATATGATCCCTGTGTAGTAGTTCAAGCTTTGCAGCATCCCCAGGTCAACAGCGATATATCTGTCCAGCCCATAATCCTTCAGAATATCGACAACCTGGCGAAGGTTCGCAAGAGCTTCCCGGGAACGCCGGTTGGATACGGCCTTCTCCGCCCTGTCAATGACAGCGGCGGGGCCAAATAATCTGGGAAGCTCCAGGATCAGGTCCTTCCACGCCGAAGGGATTTCAAACTTTCCCGCCAGCTCTTCAAAACCCGGGAAATCCTTATTTTCCACCATGGTCCTCATCAGCCCGGTATCCGATTCGGAAAGGCCCGTTTCCTCCATTAGTCCTTTGAAAAATTCCACCTGTCCGATGTCGATCTGAAAATTGTCGATTCCCGCGGCATTCATGGCATTCACCGCCATGGCGATCACTTCCGCGTCCGCCTCGGGCCTGCCTGCGCCCAGGATTTCCACACCCGCCTGTGTAAATTCCTTCTGCTTCCCACCGCCCATTTCATTGTACCGGAAAGTGTTTCCGATATATGAAAAACGCAGCGGACTAGTTGCTTCTTTCAGTTTTGTCGCAGCAATCCTGGCTACGGGGATGGTCATATCCGGTCTCAGGACGAGGATCCGTCCCTGCGGATCGAAAAACTTGAACATCATTTCCTGCGGAGTCATATCCTTTCCCGCAGTGAAGACATCGTAGAACTCCAGGGTGGGGCTCTCGATCTCAGGATAGCCATAGGAACGGAAAAGCAGCCGGAGCGTCTGCTCCAGATTCCTTTTTGTAAAACAGTCTTCAAACAGGATGTCCTGCACTCCCTCGGGAGTGTATATCTTCCAATCCGACATTGCTTGCACCTCGCTTCCGGTCATTTCGTGGTTGATCAAACTATTTCTATCCTGAATCGCAAATCGGCACTTTAGCGCTTTACTTAGGTAAATTGATAAATTGTTGGATTTATTATAAAATAGTACAACAGTATTTGTCAATAATAATTTTGGAGGCGACATCATGCATTTCAATGCAGTCATATTTGACCTGGACGGAACACTGCTGGATACCATCGGCGATCTGTCCGACGCAATGAACGCGGTACTTGCCCGGGAAGGGTTGCCCATTCATGATGTGGAAGCATATAAATATTTTGTCGGCAACGG
>CAZOTP010000547.1:0-850 GCA_964582655.1 uncultured Pirellulales bacterium
GCCCGGTGCGGAAGTCTGAGTTTTCGCGGGTATTCTTTCCCCCGTCCTGATGCAGAAACAGCCTTGCCGGATCCAGCTCCTTGCCCAGTCGATACAGCTCCGCATCCAATGGGGAATCGATATGCCCTTCGTTGCCCGTGCAATACGTGCTCAGCGAAACATACCGCCGGTACTGCCCGATCAGCTCCCGCAGATCCTCCCTGGGCCGGAAAACTCCCTCCGCGTTCGCCGAAGTCCGCATCCCGTAATAAGGCAGTTCCGGCTGCACCATGATTCCTACCTCATCGCATGCCTCATAAAATTCCGGAACCTCGCAGTGTGTATGATGGCGGACATAATTGAATCCATATGATTTCGCCAACAGCAGATGCTTTTTATGTTCCGCCAGTGACGCCGGAGAACACAGCGTCAGCGGGTAAATGAAATCGTCCCCGTATCCCCGGACAAAATACGGCCGGTTGTTCAGATAAAACTGTTCCCTGCGAACCTCCCACTTCTTCCCCCCGAACCGTTCCATCCAGCCATCGACGGTCTTTCCATCCATCTTCAAAACAATCTCGGCCACATACAGATTCGGCGACTCCGGCGACCACGCGAAAAACGGATTCAGCGGAATCGTCAGGATAGTTTCCCTGCTTTCGCCCGGATTCAAAGTGAATGTTTGCGATGCGCTGCCTGCCTTTTCAGAGTTCCCCGCCGACTCCGCCTGGGCTTCCACAATCCCGCTCACCGGCGAATCCCGCAGGGACCGCAGCGTGAAATGAACCTTCGCCGCCTGTGCATCCAGGTCCCCTTCCGCATAGGCATAATCCACAAACACATCTCCCGTCGCCTCCAGCTCGATGGACCG
>CAZOTP010000547.1:865-1509 GCA_964582655.1 uncultured Pirellulales bacterium
CAACCGGTTCATCCACGCCATCAGCCCCTTGCCGCCTCGCACATCCCTGCGAACCAGCACCGCTACCGTCACCGGCTGCCCCGCCCGGACCAGATCGGTAATGTTGTATTTGTACGTCCCGCAGTAATTTTCGATATGCCCGATGTGCGTCCCGTTCACCCACAGCCACCCCTGCGCGTGAATCCCGCCCGCCTGAATCCAGATTTGTTTCCCCTGCCAGTTCGCGGGGATTGACACCGTCTTCTTATACCACGCCGGTCCGACATAACACCCGATCAGGGGCCGGATCGATCGCTCCGGCGCTACGCTCATGCTGTCGCCGGGCCCGCCTACCCCCTGCGCCTCCCAGCAGCCCGGAACCTGTAAGGAAATGGCATTGGGCAGAGCGATGCCGGGCTGATGCCACTGCTGCTGACGCCCTGCATTCTCCGGATCTGTCGCAAATTCCCACATCCCATCCAGCGAAATCTGCTCGCGCAGCGAGGACCGCACCGCCGGATTCACCACCGCTGCCGTCGCCTCCCGCGGCGCAGATTCCTGGGCCGCCGGACAGGATACAGCCGTCAGCAGTATTCCGAACAAAAATCCAATTATCCATCTCATACCCATCATTCCACCAGTTCCAGACTGAACAGTTTTGCATG
>CAZOTP010000548.1:0-1507 GCA_964582655.1 uncultured Pirellulales bacterium
CAGTCGTCGAGGGTGAAGCCGGGGATGGGGGATTTGTTTTCGTCGAGGAGTTCGAGGCGCATTTTTCCGGTCATATGAAATTTTTCGAAGTTGACGGCTAATTTCGGTCCGGTTACTTTCAGCGGCCAGGTGGTGAAGGTTGCTTCCCCGGATGTATCGAAGTTGGATTTGGGGGCGATGACGCCTGCGGCGATTCCGACGAAGGCGTCGCGTCGGAGTTTGGCAAGAGCGATGGAGCGATGGCCGGCGGGATGGTTTGGATTTCCGGAAAAAGCGGAATAATAGATGTAGAGCTCATCGCCCATGATGACGGGTTCGTTTTGGAGCGGGGAAGCGCCGGTGCGGTCGAAGGTTCCGGGAGATCCGAGCGGGATGATGGGCTGATTGCGAAAGACGCGTTTCCATTTTCCGTCTTTGCCCATGCAGGCGAGATAGGGGGCGAAGCGATTGCCGCGGATGTTGTTGACATTGAGGAAGCCGAGGTCTTCTTCGCCATAGTTGAAGGGGACGAAAGCTTCGAAGTCCTGGATACCGCCGAAGAGGTCGCCTTCGTCGGGGACGAGGACGGCCTCGATATCGGACCAGGTTTTCAGATCGGCGCTGGTGGCGATACCGGCGGCGCGGACGAAGGAGGAATATTCATTTTTGGGGATTTCGGGGCGCATGTTGGCCCGCCAGAGGTTTCGTTTGTGGTCGCGCATGAGGAGGTTCCGGTCGATGCCGACTTTGGGGAGCCCGGAGGGTTCGAGGGGGCCGAAGTGGATGCCGTCGGGGCTGAAGCAGATGTAGTGGCCGCGGGTGTTTTTGTTGTTGAAGCGTTTGATGTCGGCTTCGGGTCGGTGAAGGCCGTTGTGGCGGTTGTCGTATCGGTGGACGGTTTCCCAGTAGGCGAGCATTTTATAGCGGCGGGCGGGATCGGGATCGGCGTCATCGCGGACGACGGTGCAGCCATCCATGTTGGTGATGGCGCCGTCGAACTGTTTGTGTGCCTGGCCGCCATTGAGGACGATGTGGGTGGCGGCGGTGCCTGCGAATTCGACGATGCCGAGGGGTGGTTTGACCCAGTGGATACCGTCCCAGGATTCGGCGTAGCAGATGAACTGGCAGTCGATGTCGCGGTAATCGCCGGGGGCTTTAGGGTAGTAGCCATAGTCGGATTCGTCGCCCCAGACCTTGCGTTTGGCGTGATCGTGAGGGCTGAGAATCATGTCGAGGTACCACATGCGGAAGAGGCCGTTGGATTCGCGGATGACGTTGCCCCAGGCGGTGGCGAAGCGGTATGGTTTCCAGGAACTGGTGATGACCGGTTCGGGGAGTTTTTCGGGCTGGTTGAGAATGAGGGTGATGCCATTGGATTCGACGATGGAGTCGGGATCGACGAGGAGGTGGAGACCGGGTTCATAGGTGGTGCTGGGATTCAAGGCAAGCGGATTGGGGGGTGGCGAGGGGGAAACGTCCTGAGCGAGCGCGGCGCGGGTGTTTAGCATCAGGGTGGTCAAGAGGGCTG
>CAZOTP010000549.1:0-1503 GCA_964582655.1 uncultured Pirellulales bacterium
TTCCCTCTTACCGGAGCAACGCAAAAATCAGTTTAATTACTCCTGGGAATGCATCTCCCAAAAACGAAAAAACGTGCCCGGAGAATACCGAAAAGCCTTCCCATTCTCCCCCTCCGGCAGAGATTCCGTGATCTTGAGCCATCCGCCATACAAAGGGTTCGCCGCATCATAGTTGGGGTACCTCGCCCGGATCTGCCGCTTGCCGTTGACAAATAGCTGACGGAACTTCCACCGACCATGGGGGGATGGCGGAAGCTCGCATTGATACATCGTAGCCGGATACAGTTTCCGGCCCCGCCCGCGGGCCCCCCGCCCGCCCCGCGGCGCCAGCCCGGCCGCGCCGGGAGAGGGGCGGAAGCTCGCATGGATAACTCGTATCCTGCTACAGGTTCCACCCCCGCAAAGGCGCCCCCCCGCTGAGAATCACGTTTTCCCCTGGATAGGCGGCATAGGTAATAATTCCATCCGATGTGCCGCTGTCCTGTTGGCTCAAACGGAATGTCTCCGGCAAAACATATTTCCCCTCGCGGAGATATACCGTAACCGGTGACTTCCATTCGCCCGCCGCCTTCTTCGTTCGAATTTCATCCCTGGCGCGAAGCAGCGTCGCAAAAGGCGCCTGCTGCGTCCCCGGATGATCATCCGACCCATTCACTGCAACAAAATACTCCATTCCGGATACAACGGAAGAAAATATCATGAAGCACACGAGTAAAATGATTCGTATTACCATGTCATTTCTCCATATCCGGGAACATTCTCTTCTTCCTCCTGTTCCGGAATAACTGCTAATCTCTAGCGGATGCGGGCAAAGGCCAGACTGTAAGAAACGGCTTCCCGCCCTCGGGCAATTCGAAAGGTCCCGGGTACGGATTCGCGGCTCGCTGTTTCCCAAAGTAATCCCGGTCCAGGCAATAATCCAACCCGTCCGGTTTTTCATAAGGCAAATCCGCTATCTTCGCTTTGCCCAGAAGCTCGGTGGTCACCAGGGGGCGTGTTTGAATTTTATTCCAGGATGGATCCAGTGTAATCTGGAGGTAGAATCCATCCTGCCTTTCGAATAGCTGAATTCCCGGATCGAATTCCGGCAGTACAAGCGGATTCACCTCCAGCACGCAGGACCTGGCCCCCAGGAGAAACACATTCCCGGCCAGCCGCATGGGCTGTACGGCCTTGTCATACACATGCAAACCGGCCGGCGAAACAAAAAGAGTATGATAGAACCGGTTGTCTCCTCCCTCGGTTTTTCGCAATCCACCCAGCTCCGTGCAATGGGCCCTGTGAATTGGCGTCTCACGATTCAGCACCGGCCGACACGCGATGATCCCCGCTATAAGATTATTAGCGTACGCCCCCCCCTCCGCCCCCTCGCCCCGCGCCACGGCGCGCACCTGCTGTACCAGCGGCAGCTCGGCTTCGGGTTTGCCCACGTCCTCCTCGGCGATGTTGGCTGCGTAAATGACCGGTTTATCGGTCAGCAGGAACCAGCTGTCCACCATTTCC